>NZ_PSWL01000014.1:0-93867 GCF_002932755.1 Rathayibacter sp. AY1B6 | reverse complement strand
CCCCTCCCGAACCGAAGGAAGACCCGCCCCCGTGAGCATCGAGATCAACAACGAGTCGAGCGTCCCCGTCGACGAGGCCGCCCTGCTGCGCCTCGCCGGCTACGCGCTCGATTCGCTCCACGTGCACCCCGACGCCGAGCTCGCGATCGTGCTCGTCGACGAGGGCGCGATGGAGCAGCTGCACGTGCAGTGGATGGACGAGCCGGGGCCGACCGACGTGCTCAGCTTCCCGATGGACGAGCTGCGCCCCGGCACCGAGGACGAGCAGACCCCCGCGGGGCTCCTGGGCGACATCGTGCTCTGCCCGCAGGTCGCGCAGTCGCAGGCCGAGTCGGCCGGCCACTCGGTGCTCGACGAGCTGCAGCTGCTGACCGCCCACGGGCTCCTGCACCTGCTCGGCTTCGACCACGCCGAGCTGGAGGAGGAGCGCGAGATGTTCGGCATCCAGCGCGACATCCTGGTCGGCTTCCACATCAGCGAGCGACGCCGCTAGAGCGCGCCGTGCCCACTCTCCAGCTCCTCATCGCCGCCCTCGCGCTCGTCGCCGTCGGCGGCTGGTTCGCCGCGACCGACGCCGCACTCGGCGTCCTCTCGCGCAGCGACCTGCTCGACATGGCCCAGAACTCCCGCAGCGCCCGCGCGCTCCGCGCGATCGCGGGCGACATGAGCGCCCACGTCAACGTCGTCAACTTCTCGCGGATCGCGGCCGAGACGACGGCCGCCGTGTTCGTCACCACGGTGCTGGTCGTCGAGGTGCCGCAGCTCTGGCTCGCGCTCCTGCTGGCGGTCCTCCTCATGGCGGCGGTCTCGTTCGTCCTGGTCGGCTCCAGCCCGCGCAGCGTCGGGCGCGCGAACGCCCGCGCGGTCCTGTCCACCAGCGCCTCGCTCGTGCACGTGCTCCGGCTCGCGCTGGGCCCGGTCGCGCACGGGCTCGTGGCCCTCGGCAACCGGGTGACCCCGGGGACGGGGCGCTCGGCGGGGTTCTCCTCCGAGGAGCAGCTGCTCAGCATGGTCGACGAGGCGACCGAGCAGGACGTGCTCGAGCAGGACGACCGCGAGCTGATCCACTCGATCTTCGAGTTCAACGACACCTTCGTGCGCGAGGTGATGGTGCCCCGCACCGACATGGTGACGATTGAGGCGACCTCCTCCGTCGGTGCGGGCATGGGACTCCTGCTGAGCCGCGGCATCTCCCGGCTCCCCGTCATCGGCGACGGCGTCGACGACGTCCTCGGCGTGCTCTACCTGCGCGACGTGGCCCGGCACACCTACGAGCGGCCGGACGACGACGACACGGTCGCCGATCTCGCGCGCCCCGCGCTGTTCGTGCCCGAGTCGAAGAAGGCCGACGAGCTGCTCCGCCAGATGCAGCTCGAATCCAACCACCTCGCGATGGTGGTCGACGAGTACGGCGGTATCGCGGGCCTGGTGACGCTGGAGGACCTCATCGAGGAGCTCGTCGGCGACATCTCCGACGAGTACGACCGCGAGGTCGACCTCTTCGAGGAGACGGCGCCCGGCGTCTACCGCGTCTCGGCGCGCCTGCCGGTGGACGAGCTCGGCGAGCTGTTCGAGCTCGACCTCGAGGACGATGACGTCGACTCGGTCGGCGGACTGCTGACCAAGGCCTACGGCCGCCTCCCCGAGCGCGGCGCGACGGCGCGGATCGGCGGAGTGCTGCTCGAGGCCGAGCAGGCGGACCCGCGCCGTGGGACCATCTCCACGGTGATCGTCCGCCGCGATCCCGATCTGGACACCGCCGGCGAGCCCGGCACCGGCCCCGTCGCGATCATCGCGGACGGCGGCACCACCACCCCCAGCCCGAGCACGGCTCCCACCCGCGGAGCCACGGGCGATCAGCACGAGGACGCACGATGACCGACACCACTCCCGCCGCCGCTCCCTACCGGGCGGGCTTCGTGTCCTTCGTCGGCCGCCCGAACGTGGGCAAGTCGACGCTCACGAACGCCCTCGTCGGCGAGAAGATCGCCATCACGAGCTCGAAGCCCCAGACCACGCGGCGCGCGATCCGCGGGGTGGTGCACCGCACCGACGGCCAGCTGATCGTCGTCGACACCCCCGGCATCCACCGGCCGCGCACGCTCCTCGGCGAGCGGCTCAACTCGCTCGTCACCTCGACCCTCGGCGACGTCGACGTGATCGGGATGCTGTTCCCGGCGGACGAGCCGATCGGCCCCGGCGACCGCTTCATCAACGAGCAGCTCGACTCCTTCCCGCGCGCCCGGAAGGTCGCGATCGTCTCGAAGGTCGACCTCTCCTCGAAGAAGTCGGTCGCGAAGCAGCTGCTCGCCGTCTCGGAGCTGCGCGAGTGGGACACCATCGTGCCGATCTCCGCCGTGACCGAGGAGCAGCTGGACGTCCTGGCCGTCGAGCTCCTGCGCCTGATGCCCGTCTCGCCCGCCCTCTACCCGGAGGAGGCGGTGACCGACGAGGACCTGTCCTCGCGGATCGCGGAGTTCATCCGCGAGGCCGCCCTCGAGGGCGTCTCGGACGAGCTGCCGCACTCCCTCGCCGTGACGCTCGACGACATGGTCGAGCGCGAGGACGGCTCGCTGATCGACATCTACGCCAACGTCTTCGTGGAGCGCGACAGTCAGAAGGGCATCATCATCGGCAAGGGCGGCCAGCGCCTGCGCGAGGTGGGCGCCGTCTCCCGTGAGCAGATCGAGCGCCTGCTGGGCCGCCGAGTGTTCCTCTCCATCCGGGTGAAGGTCGCCAAGGAGTGGCAGCGCGACCCGAAGCTCCTGGGGCGCCTGGGCTTCTGACGCCGGAGGGACGACGGCGGTCACCCTCCAGGACGACGCCCCCGGGCGCACGGACCCGTAGCGTGGTCCTCATGCGCGCCCTCCTCGACCGACCGGCGGCCCTGCCGATCGCCGGGGCGCTGCTCGCCGCCCTCCACCTGCTGCTCGGGCTCACCGGGGTCACTCCGACCGAGCGGATCGCCGGCGGCCTCGTGCTGGCGCTGGCCCTCGCGGTCGCGGGGTTCCTGCCCGCGCTCGCCCCCTCGCTCGTCGCGGTCGGCGCGCTCGCCGACGGGGGCGTCCTGCTGGGCGGCATCCCCGTCGACGGGGTTCTCGTCGGCCTGGTCGTCCTCTGGCAGACGACCCGCCGCGTGGGCCCCTGGACCCGTGCCCTGGCGCTCGCGGGCGGCCTCGTCCTCGCCGGGATCGGCGGCGTCACCGTCGCGCTCGGCCTCTCCGGCCCGCTCGATCCGTCCGGGCTCCCCGCCCGCGTGGAGTTCGTGGTGCTCGCCCTGGTCGCCCTCGCGGTCGCCTCCGTGCTCGGCGCGGCGAAGGTCCTCGTGTACCTCCATGCGCTGCGGGCGCCGGTCCTCGCGGGCGATCGGATCGACGCGCTGCTGACCCGGGTCGCCGGCCCGCAGGACCCCTTCGCGGTGGGGGTCGCCGGGGGTCAGGCGCTGGTGCTCCTCCTCGTCGCCGGCCTCCCGTTCGCCGGGGTGGACGGCGCGATGCAGCTGCTGGTCGCGGGCGTGCTCGCGGTCGCGCTGGTGCTGCACCGGCGGTCACCGGTCCTCGCCCTCTCGATCGCCTGGGCCGGTGCCGCCCTGCAGATGAGCGCGAGCCTCGCTCCCGGACCGGCGGATCTGGCCATCCTGGCCGTCCTCTTCGGCGCCGGCGCGTCGGAGTCGCGGCGGGTGCGGATCGCGGGCGCAGTGTCGGCCGTCCTCGGCGCCGTGGTCGCCGTGGTCTACCTCGTCCTCGTCTTCGACCTCGTCGCGAACGCCTACGACGGCCTGCTGTCGGCCGGCGCCACATTCGGCGGGATCCTCGCGACGCTCGGCCTCTCCTGGACCATCGGCCTGCTCTCGCGGTCGGTCCGCCGGGCCCGGGAGGGCCAGACCCTGCGCGCGCAGGCCGAGCAGGAGCGCGCCCGAGCGCAGCGCGAGCTCGACACCGTGGAGGAGCGCAACCGGATCGCCCGCGACATGCACGACGTCGTCGCCCACTCCCTCGCCGTGGTGATCGCGCAGGCCGACGGCGCGCGCTACCTCGGCGCCACGAGTCCCGAGCAGACCGACGCCGCCCTGCTCACCATCTCCTCCGTCGCGCGGGACGCCCTCGGCGACGTCCGCGTGCTCCTCGCAGAGCTGCGGCACTCGCAGAGCGACGGTCCGCAGCCCGGCGCACGCGATCTGCCGGCCCTTCTCGACAGCGTGGGCGGCGCCGGCGCCCCCGTCCGCGCCGAGCTCGACGTCGACCTCGAGGCCGTGCCGCGCGCCGTCGGGCTCGCCCTCTACCGCATCGCCCAGGAGGCGACCACGAACGCGCTCCGGCACGGGCGCCCGGGCTCCCCGCTCGACATCGCCCTGCGCCAGGACGGCGACCAGCTCGCCCTGACGGTGCGGAACGCCCGGTGCGCCGACGTCGAGCGCGACTCCCTGCCCGGTGAGGGCCACGGCCTGGTCGGCATGCGCGAGCGCGCCGCGCTCGTCGGGGGAGTGCTCGCCGCCGGGCCGGTGGGGGACGACTTCGTCGTCGACGCGCGCCTGCCCTCCTCCCCGTCCCTCGTCCGCACCGACCCACCCCTCGCCTCCGGAGGCAGCCCCGCATGACCGACACCATCCGCCTCGTCCTCGTCGACGACCAGGCCCTCTTCCGCGCCGGCATCCGCATGCTGCTCGGCTCGCAGCCCGACCTCGAGGTGGTCGGCGAGGCCTCGGACGGGGCCGAGGGCGCGGAGCTGGTGGCGCGGCTGGCCCCCGACGTGGTCCTGATGGACATCCGGATGCCGGGCGTCGACGGCATCGAGTCGACCCGTCGGATCCTCGCGGACGCGCAGGAGCGCCGGGTCGAGCCTCCGCGCATCCTCGTGCTGACCACCTTCGACCTCGACGAGGCCGCCGCGCGCGCCATCCGGGCGGGCGCGAGCGGCTTCCTCCTGAAGGACACGGAGCCCGGCTTCCTCCTCGCCTCCGTCCGCACCGTGCACGCGGGGACCGCGGTGGTCGCCGCCTCCGCGACCCGCGAGCTGTTCGAGCACTTCGGAGCGGCGGGCAGCGGACGCGAGACCCCGCCCGCCTTCGCGACCCTCACCGACCGCGAGCGCGAGATCTTCCACCTGGCCGCGCGGGGGATGAGCAACACCGAGATCGCGCGCGCCGAGTTCCTGAGCGAGGCGACGGTGAAGACGCACATCAGCCGCACCCTCGGCAAGCTCGGCCTGCGCGACCGTGTGCAGCTGGTGGTCTACGCCTACGAGAACGGCCTCGTCTCCGAGAGCGGGACGCCGGGGTGACGCGCCGCGGGGGCGGTGCTACCCTGACCGGGTGCGCTTCGGACAGCTCCTCCTTCTCCGCCGCGACGAGATCTGATCCTCAGGCCATCCTCGTCGCGGAGTCCGTCGTCGGCTGAACCATCCCTCGCCCGCGAGGTCGATCCGCATCCGGATCCCCGCGAGACCGCCCGACCGGCACCGCCCACCAGCGGAGCCGCGCGCGAGCGGGATCGGTCACGAGCGAGAACAGACACGTGCGCACCACTGCGCCGGGAGAGCACCTCATGCTGAACAACCAGAAGCCGTCGCCCATGCCGATCGGCAAGTACCGTCCCTTCCACGAGCTGATCGCCGTGGATCTGCCCGACCGCACCTGGCCGTCGAAGCGCATCACCACCGCGCCCCGCTGGTGCGCCGTGGACCTCCGCGACGGCAACCAGGCGCTCATCGATCCGATGAGCCCCGAGCGCAAGCGCATCATGTTCGATCTGCTGGTCCGGATGGGCTACAAGGAGATCGAGGTCGGGTTCCCGAGCGCGAGCCAGACCGACTTCGACTTCGTGCGCAGCCTCATCGAGGAGGGCGCGATCCCCGAGGACGTCACGATCCAGGTGCTGACCCAGGCCCGCGACCACCTGATCGAGCGAACCTACGAGTCGATCCGCGGTGCCCGCCAGGCGATCGTGCACCTCTACAACTCCACGAGCGTGCTGCAGCGCGAGGTCGTGTTCCGGAAGGACCGCCAGGGCATCATCGACATCGCACTGGCCGGCGCCCGCAAGTGCCGCGAGATGGAGTCGACCGTCCCCGGCACGGCCGTCTACTACGAGTACTCGCCCGAGAGCTACACCGGCACCGAGCTCGACTTCGCCCGCGAGATCTGCGACCGCGTCGTCGAGGTCTTCGAGCCGACTCCCGAGCGCAAGGTCATCCTGAACCTGCCCGCCACCGTCGAGATGGCCACCCCGAACGTCTACGCCGACTCGATCGAGTGGATGAGCCGCAACCTCGCTCAGCGCGAGAACATCGTGCTGTCGCTGCACCCCCACAACGACCGCGGCACGGCCGTGGCGGCCGCCGAGCTGGGCTACCTGGCCGGCGCCGACCGGATCGAGGGCTGCCTCTTCGGCAACGGCGAGCGCACCGGCAACGTCGACCTGGTCGCGCTGGGCGTGAACCTGTTCACCCAGGGGATCGACCCGCAGATCGACTTCAGCGACATGGACGGCATCAAGCGCACCGCCGAGTACTGCAACCAGCTGCCCGTGCCCGAGCGCAGCCCCTGGGCGGGCGACCTGGTCTTCACCGCCTTCAGCGGCTCGCACCAGGACGCCATCAAGAAGGGCTTCGAGGCGATGCAGGCCGAGGCCGAGCGGACCGGCCGCAGCGTCGACGAGCTCACCTGGGCCGTGCCGTACCTGCCGGTCGACCCGAAGGACCTGGGCCGCTCCTACGAGGCGGTCATCCGCGTCAACTCGCAGTCCGGCAAGGGCGGAGTCGCGTACCTGCTGAAGACGGACCACGCGCTCGATCTGCCGCGCCGGCTGCAGATCGAGTTCTCGGGCGTCGTGCAGGCCAAGACCGACGCCGAGGGCGGCGAGGTCACGAGCGAGCAGATCTGGACGGTGTTCCAGGACGAGTACCTGCCGGCGCCCGCCGAGCGCGCCGATGAGAAGTGGGGACGCTTCGAGCTGCTGCGCACGAACACGTCGAGCGATCTGGGCGGCAGCATCGCGTTGGACGCGGTCCTCCGGGTGGGCGACGAGAGCGTCTCGGCCAGCTCGCGGGGCAACGGCCCGATCAACGCCTTCGAGGCCGTGCTGGAGCAGCAGGGCGTCGAGGTGCGGGTCCTCGACTACGTCGAGCACGCTCTCAGCGCCGGTGGCGACGCGCTGGCCGCCTCGTACGTCGAGTGCACGGTGAACGGACGCACTCTGTGGGGCGTGGGCGTGGACGCCGACATCTCGACCGCCTCCCTCAAGGCCATCGTCTCGGCCGTCAACCGCGCCCTGCGCGAGGAGGTCCCGGTCCGCGAGCTGGCCGGCGCCTCCGCCTGATCGGGCCCGATCCCCGCCGGGGGAGCCGTGACGGGTCGCGGCTCCCTCGGCGTTCCGGTGCGCGGACCGCGCGGAACGCCGCTCCCTGCGTCCGAGTCGGGCGCCGCTAGCTCCGGCGGCGCCAGCGCAGGCGCGGCACCCCGCTGAGCGCGCGCTGCTCGGGCAGGCTCCAGCCGTAGCGGACCGCGAGCAGGCGGATGACCGTGGTCACGCCCACCGCGAGCGGCGCGGCGAAGTCGATCGTCACTCCGAAGCGCAGCGCGAGGACCAGGACCCCCGTGCCCACCGAGGCGGCGACCGCGTAGAGCGAGCCGACGTGCATCAGCGCGATCGGCCGGTTCAGCAGGATGTCGCGGACGACGGATCCGCCGACGGCCGAGACGGTGCCGACGAACACCGCTGGAACCTCCGGCACACCGAGCGACAGGGCCTTCGTGGTGCCGATCGCGCCGAAGAGCCCGAGGGTCAGCGCGTCGAGGGCGGTGATCGTCCCGTCGACCCGGTTCAGCAGGTGCTGGAGCAGCATGCCCAGCAGGGAGGCGGTCACCGCGACGATCAGGTACGCGTCGGTGTGCAGGGCCACCAGGGGCGTCTGGAGCAGCAGGTCGCGGAGCACGCCGCCGCCGAGGCCGGTGGCCGTGCCGATGATCGTGACGCCGAGCAGGTCGATCCGGCGGTCGCGGAACTCGCCCGCGAACATCGCGCCCTGGAGGCAGCCGATGGCGATCGCGAGCAGGTCGGCCCAGGCCGGGATCTCGAAGAGGGAGGCTGCCACCCGGACATCGTTCCACGGCACGGGCCCTGCTCCGGCCGGGCTGCCAGCCGGGTGTCGGGGGTCGGGGGGATAATCGGGGGATGCCCACCTATCGCGACGAAGCCGTGGTGCTCCGCACGCACAAGCTGGGCGAGGCCGACCGCATCGTGACGCTGCTCTCGCGCAGCCACGGCAAGATCCGCGCGGTGGCGAAGGGCGTGCGCAAGACCGGCTCCAAGTTCGGCTCACGGCTCGAGCCGTTCATGGTCGCCGACCTCCAGCTCTACGAGGGCCGGAGCCTCGACATCGTCACGCAGGCCGAGTCGCTCGGCGCCTACGGTGCGCTGATCGCCGCCGACTACGACAGCTACACCGCGGCGAGCGCGATGGTCGAGACGGCCGACCGCCTCACCGACGCGGACGCCTCCCTGCAGCAGTACCTCCTGCTCGTCGGGGCCCTGCGCTCGCTCTCGAAGCACGAGCACGAGCCGGTGCTGACGCTCGACTCCTACCTCCTGCGGGCGCTCTCGATCGCGGGCTGGGCGCCCAGCTTCGAGGACTGCGCGCGCTGCGGCGCCCCCGGACCCCACGGCGCGGTCGTGGTGCAGCTCGGTGGCGTCGTCTGCACCGACTGCACGCCTCCCGGCGCACCGAGGGTCGCTCCGGAGGTCGTGGTCCTGCTGGGAGCGCTGCTCACGGGAGACTGGGCCCACGCCGAGACCACCGAGCCGACCACGCGGTCGCGGGCGAGCGGAGTGGTCGCCGCCTACACGCAGTTCCACCTCGAACGCGGTCTGAGATCCCTGGAGCACGTCACCCGATGAAGCCCTTCACCCACAAGGACGCCGAGCCGTACCGCCCTCTCGACTGGACCGGGATCCACCCGCCCGCGATCCCGCGGAAGGCCGTCCCGGGGCACGTCGCGATCGTGATGGACGGCAACGGCCGCTGGGCGAACTCGCGCGGGCTGACGCGGATCGAGGGGCACAAGCGCGGCGAGACGGCGCTGCTGGACGTCGTGGCCGGAGCGATCCAGATCGGCGTGAAGCACCTCAGCGTCTACGCGTTCTCGACCGAGAACTGGAAGCGCTCGCCCGAGGAGGTGCGCTTCCTGATGGGCTTCAACCGCGACGTGCTGCACCGCCGCCGCGATCAGCTCAACGAGTGGGGCGTGCGCATCCGCTGGGCCGGCCGGAAGCCGCGCCTGTGGGCCTCGGTGATCACCGAGCTGCAGTTCGCCGAGCGGATGACCGCGGACAACGACGTGCTCACCCTCACCATGTGCGTCAACTACGGCGGGCGCACCGAGATCGCCGACGCGGTGCAGCGGCTCGCCGCCGAGGTCCAGGCGGGGCGGCTCAAGCCCTCCGGCATCTCCGAGAAGACGATCGCCCGGGCGCTCTACGTGCCCGAGATGCCGGACGTGGACCTCTTCGTGCGCTCCTCCGGCGAGCAGCGCACCAGCAACTTCCTGCTCTGGCAGAGCGCCTACGCCGAGATGGTGTTCCTCGACCGGCTCTGGCCGGACTTCACGCGGACCGACCTCTGGGACGCGATCGAGCACTACTCCGGCCGCTCCCGCCGCTTCGGCGGCGCGGTCGACGTGCCGGGGGCCTCCTCGTGATCCGGGCCGGGATCGTCGGCTTCGGGCTCGCCGGCAGCGTCTTCCACGGTCCGTTCCTCGCGGCCGACCCGGCGTTCGAGGTCGTCGCCGTCTCCACGCGCGACGCCGGTCGGATCGCCGCGGCCTCCGCCGCGCATCCGGGCGCCCGGATCGTGCCCGACCTCGACGCGGTGCTCGCCGAGCGGCCGGAGCTGGTCGTCCTCGCCTCGCCGCCGTCGGTGCACCGGGAGCAGGCCGTCCGGGTGCTCGAGGCCGGGGTCGCCGTCGTGATCGACAAGCCCTTCGCGCCGAGCACGGCCGACGCGGACGCGATCATCGCCGCCTCCGAGCGGAGCGGGGCGCCCGTCTTCGTCTTCCAGAACCGGCGCTGGGACGCCGATCTCCTCACGCTCCGCCGCCTCCTCGGCGAAGGGGTCCTCGGCGAGGTCCTCCGCTTCGAGTCGACCTTCGAGCGCTGGAGCGCGCCGAAGACGGGCCGGTGGCAGAGCGGGACAGGTCCGGCAGAGGGCGGAGGGATCCTCTTCGATCTCGGCAGCCACCTGGTCGATCAGGCGCTGGTGCTGTTCGGCCCGGCCGTCGTGACGGCGGCCGAGACCCGGACCGTCCACGAGGGCTCGGCGAGCGAGGACGACGCGCTCGTCTCGCTCCTGCATCACGGCGGCGTCCGCTCCCACCTCATCATGAGCCGGGTCGCCCGGGCGACCGGCCCTCGCTTCCGCGTGCTCGGCACGCGTGCCGCGTTCAGCGTCGACGGTCTCGATCCGCAGGAGACCGCGCTCCGCACCGGCGGCGCCCGACCGGACGACGAGGGCTTCGGCGAGGTCGCGCCGGAGGCCTGGGGCGTCCTGGTCGACGACTCCGGCGCCCACCCCGTGCCGAGCGAACGGGGACGCTACGCCGCGTTCCTCGAGCAGGTCACCCGGTCGCTCCGGGAGGGTGCTCCCTCGCCGGTCGACGTCCGCGAGGCCCGCGAGGTCGTCGCCGTGCTCGAGCAGGCGCACGCCCTCGCCGCCCGCTGACCGGGGCCGCCGCCGACGCGCCCGGTCGCTCCCCGGTCTTGGCGATCCGGCTCCGGAGCGTCATCCTCGAGAGGTGAGCACCGCACTGCCGAACCACGCCGACCTGCGCGCGCGCTTCGCCGGTGCCCGCGGCTACCACAACGCCTGCACCCTCGGTCTGCCGCCGCGGGAGACCGTCGAGGCGCTGCGGGCCGACCTCGACGGCTGGTCGTCCGGGGAGAGCACGGCCGCCGCCTACGGTGCTGTCGCCGAGCGCGCGCGAGCCTCGTTCGCCGCGATCGCCGGCGTCCCGGTCGACCGTGTCGCGATCGGCTCGCAGACCTCCGCCATGGCCGCCGTGCTCGCCGCCTCGCTGCCCGACGGGGCCCGCGTGCTCTGCGTGGACGGCGACTTCTCCTCCATCGTGTTCCCGTTCCTCGCCCAGGCGCACCGCGGAGTGACCGTGCGCTCCGTCGCGCTCGACGCGCTGGCCGACTCCGTCGAGCACGAGGACGACCTCGTCGTCTTCTCCGCCGTGCAGTCCAGCAGCGGAGCCCTCGCGGATCTCGACGCCGTCCTCGAGGCGGCCGCGCGCCACGGGGTGCGGACCGCGTGCGACCTCACGCAGGCGGCCGGCGTCCTGCCGGTCGACGCCTCCCGCTTCGACGCGACCCTCACCCACGCCTACAAGTGGCTGTGCTCGCCGCGCGGAGTGGCGTTCCTCACCGTCTCGCCGGCCTACGCGGCCGAGCTCGTCCCCGTGCAGGCGGGCTGGTACTCGGGGGAGGACGTGTGGTCGTCCTGCTACGGACCGGCCATGCACCTGGCCGAGAACGCCCGCCGCTTCGACGTCTCGCCGGCCTGGCAGGCGTTCGCCGGAGCCGAGGCGTCGCTCTCCCTGTTCCGCTCGCTCGACCTCGACACGGTCTGGGCCCACGCCTCCGGCCTCGGCGACCGGCTGTGCGAGCGGCTGGACCGCGAGCCCCAGCACCGGGCGCTCGTCTCCTGGCCGGACGAGGGGGGAGCGGACCTGGAGCGGCTGCAGGCCGCGGGTCTGCGCGTCTCGGGCCGCGGCGGCCGGCTCCGCATCGCCTTCCACCTCTGGAACGACGAGTCCGACGTGGACGAGCTCGTCCGCGTGCTGCGGGAATAGCGGGGCGCACGCTCCGTTGTCCTGGGGGTGAGTGCTGCGCCGAGCCCCCTGTCCGTCGACGTCTGGTCCGACATCGCCTGCCCCTGGTGCTACATCGGGAAGCGACGGTTCGAGCGAGGGCTCGAGGCCTTCCGCGCCGCGCACCCGGAGGCTCCGGAGGTCGTCGTCGAGTACCGCAGCTTCGAGCTCTCGCCGGACACGCCGGAGGACTACCGCGGGGGAGAGGCGGCGTTCCTCGCCGAGCACAAGGGGATCCCGGAGGCGCAGGCACAGCAGATGCTCGATTCCGTCACGGCGATCGCGGCGAGCGTCGGCCTCGACTACCACTTCGAGTCGGTGCGTCACGTCAAGACGGTCACCGCCCACCAGGCGCTCCACCACGCCAAGGAGAACGGACTGCAGCTCGAGCTCGTCGAGCGTCTGATGAGCGCGTACTTCGTCGAGGGCCGCGACCTGGCCGATCCGGACGTGCTCGCCGCGCTCGCCGGCGAGGTCGGGCTCGACCCGGCCCGGACGCGCCGCGCTCTCGAGGACCAGCGCTACCTCGGGCGCGTGCAGTCCGACATCGCCCAGGCCCGCGAGTACGGGATCTCGGGGGTGCCGTTCTTCGTCCTCGACGGGCGCTTCGGCGTCTCCGGCGCCCAGGAGCCGGCGGCGTTCACCGAGGTGCTCGAGCACGTGCTGGAGCAGCGGGCGGCCGTCGCGTGAGCGGGCCGTTCGAGATGCTCGGCGACTCCGGCGGGCCGCTGTGCGAGGACGGCGTCTGCGCCGTGCCGCCCGCGGAAGCGGAACCGCAGGCCGAGGTGCCGCCGATCAGCGCGGAGGCTCCTCCACGGTGATGTCGGCCACGATCGCGCCGTAGGCGGACACGAGGGCGTCCGCGTCGACGAAGGCGCTGCGGCCGTCGGCGCCCGCTCCCATCGCGATGCGGCGGCCGAGGATCCGCTCGTCGGCGTAGACCGGCCAGGCCGTCGTGGAGCCGATCGGCGTGATGGTGCCGCGCCGGTAGCCGGTCGCCTCGAGGGCGGCCGTCTCGTCCGGGAGGCGGAGCCTGTTCACCCCGACCACCGCGCGCAGCTTCGGCCACGCGATCTGCCGCCCGCCGGGAACCAGGGCGAACAGGTAGCCGCCGTCGTGGCGCTTCACCACGAGCGACTTCACGATGTCGCCGGGCTCGATGCCGAGCAGCGCGGCCGCCTCGTGCAGGCTGCCGGAACCCGGCCTCTCCACGATCTCGACCGCCAGGCCGCGGGCGGACGCGTCCGCCTCCAGTCGCTGCGAACCGTCCTCCACGGATGCGCTCCCGCTCATCTCTCCACCTCTCCGCTCGTCACTTAGCCTTCCCCAACACAGGATCTGGGAGAATCGATACCGATGTCCTCCACTCTCACGGCCGCCCCGCCCGCGCGCACCGCGCCGGCGCTCCGGATCGGCCCCCTCGAACTCGACGCGCCGGTGGTGCTCGCCCCCATGGCGGGCATCACCAACACGGCGTTCCGCCGCCTCTGCCGCGAGTTCGGCAACGGCCTCTACGTGAGCGAGATGATCACCTCCCGCGCGCTCGTCGAGCGCACGCCGGAGTCGATGCGCCTCATCCGCCACCACCCCAGCGAGTCGGTGCGCTCGATCCAGCTCTACGGAGTGGACCCGGTCACGGTCGCCGAGGCCGTCACCATGCTCGTCGCCGAGGACCGGGCCGACCACATCGACCTCAACTTCGGCTGCCCCGTGCCCAAGGTCACCCGGAAGGGCGGGGGAGCGGCTCTGCCGTGGAAGCTCCCGCTGTTCCGGCAGATCGTCGAGGGCGCGGTGAAGGCCGCGGGCGACGTCCCGCTCACCGTCAAGATGCGCAAGGGCATCGACCCGGACCATCTCACCTACCTCGAGGCCGCCCGTGCCGCCGAGGGCGCCGGAGTCGCGTCGATCGCGCTGCACGCACGCACCGCCTCCGAGTTCTACAGCGGGCACGCCGACTGGTCGGCGATCGCCACGCTCAAGGAGACGGTCACGAGCGTGCCCGTGCTGGGCAACGGCGACATCTGGTCGGCCGAGGACGCGCTGCGGATGATGGCCGAGACGGGCTGCGACGGAGTCGTCGTCGGTCGCGGCTGCCTCGGGCGCCCCTGGCTCTTCGGCGACCTCGCCGCCGCGTTCGCCGGCTCCGACGACCGGTTCCGTCCCTCGCTCGGGCAGGTCGCCGAGGCGTTCCGGCGCCACGCGGAGCTGCTCGTCGACTTCTTCGAGAGCGAGGAGCGCGGCTGCCGCGACATCCGCAAGCACGTCGCCTGGTACTTCAAGGGCTACGCCGTCGGCGGCGACCTCCGCGCCCGCCTGGCCACCGTCGAGTCGCTCGCGCAGCTCGACGAGCTGCTGGCGACACTCGACTGGACGCAGCCCTACCCGGGCGAGGCGGCCGAGGGGCAGCGGGGCCGCGCCGGCTCGCCCAAGGTCCCCTCCCTCCCGGACCGCTGGCTCGAGTCCCGCGAGCTCGACGCCGGGCAGCGCGACGCGGTCTCGGCCGCCGAGATCCACAACAGCGGTGGATGACCGCGCGCTCTGGGGGTACTCGCTCGTCGACACCGAGCGATTCCTGCCGGAGGACCACTCGACCCGCCGCTCCGACTTCGCCCGCGACCGCGCCCGGCTCTTCCACTCCAGCGCGCTCCGCCGGCTGGCCGCGAAGACCCAGGTGCTCAGCCCCACCGCGGGCGTCGACTTCGCGCGCAACCGACTGACCCACTCCCTCGAGGTGGCCCAGATCGGCCGCGAGCTCGCCACGAGCCTCGACCTCGACCCCGACGTCGTCGACACGGCCTGCCTCGCGCACGACATCGGGCACCCGCCGTTCGGCCACAACGGCGAGCGCGCACTCAGCACCTGGGCCGAGGGGATCGGCGGCTTCGAGGGCAACGCGCAGACCTTCCGGCTGCTCACGCGGCTCGAGCCGAAGGTGTTCGGCGACGACGCCCGCCCCTACGGACTGAACCTCACCCGCGCCAGCATCGACGCGAGCTGCAAGTACCCCTGGCCCGACACGCGCTCGGTCGCCGACCCGTCGGGGCGCGCCAAATTCGGGTTCTACGCCGACGACGCCCCCGCATTCGCCTGGATGCGGGAGGGCGCCCCCGAAGGCGTGCGCTGCATCGAGGCCGAGGTGATGGACCTCTCCGACGACATCGCCTACTCCGTGCACGACTTCGAGGACGCGGTGGTCTCCGGCTACATCGACGTCGAAGCACTCGGCTCCCGCGCCGACCACGAGGACCTCGTGCAGTCCATGCACTCCTGGGTCGGCGGCGAAGTTGGCCACGACGAGCTCGTCGCCGCTTTCGACCGTCTCGACTCGCTCGACGTGTGGGTCTCCTCCTGGGACGGCTCCCGGCGCGACCAGGCCCGGCTCAAGAACCTGACCAGCCAGCTCATCGGCCGCTTCGCCGCCGCCGCCACCGAAGCCACCCGCGAGGCGTACCAGCACCCCGACCTGGTCCGCTTCGGCGGCCACGTCGTCGTCCCCCGCGAGCAGCAGGCCGAGATCGCCGTCCTCAAGGGCATCGTCGCCACCTTCGTGATGTCGCGGAACACCCGCCAGCCCATCTACGCCCAGCAGCGCGAAGTCCTCACCCGCCTCGCCGACACCCTCCTCGACCGCGGCCCGGGAACCCTCGAACCCGGCTTCGCCGAGGACTGGCACGCCGCCGCCGACGACGACGCCCGCCGCCGCGTCGTCGTCGACCAGGTCGCCAACCTCACCGACCAGAGCGCCCTCGCCTGGTTCGAGAGGCTGTGTTGAATTCCACGCCGGTCCCTGCCCGGCGTGGCGCGGTCGGCTTCTCGACGGGGTGCGTTCCATAGGGCGGGGTGCGTCCGCCTAGGGCGATCCGCTGGCACGCGGATCGGCCGTTCGGCGGTGCCGTGGGCACGCCCGTTGCGGCCCGGCGTCACTGTGGTCGACGTGGCGACAGGGGGCGAGTGGTGGAGCAGGTGCGTCCGCCTAGGGCGATCCGCTGGTACGCGGATCGGCCGTTCGGGGGTGCCGGGGCGCGCCCGTTGCGGCCCGGCGTCACCGTGGTCGACATGGCGACAGGGGGCGAGCGGTGGAGCAGGTGCGCCCGCCCGGGGCGGTCTGCGGGCGGGCGGATCGGACTGTCGGCCAGGGGCGCCGCTCGGCGGGCGCGAGGGAGCGCGGGGGCGGCGGGTACGGTGAGGGCGTGGGAGCGGAGCGGACACGGCAGCGGATCCTCGAGGCGGCGACGGAGGAGTTCGCGGCGCACGGGCTGGCGGGAGCACGGGTCGACCGCATCGCGGCACGATCGGGGATGAGCAAGCCGATGCTGTACTCGCACTTCGGAGCGAAGGAACGGCTGTTCGACGCGGTGTTCGACGAGCACGTGCTCGCCAACGCCCAGCGGGTGCCCTTCACTGCGGCGGACCCCGCGGGCTACGCGAGACGGCTCTACGACGACTACCTGGCCGACCCTGCGCTGATGCGCCTGGTGATGTGGAAGCGGCTCGAGCAGGAACCGGCCGGCTATCTGTACGGGGGCAACGAGGGCATCGACGAGGCGAACCTGGCCGACATCGCGGAGCAGCAGCGCGCCGGCGTCCTCCGGCCCGACCTCGAGCCGGCCGATCTCTGGACGCTCCTCATCGCGACCGCCGCGGCCTGGGCACAGGGCTCCGTCACCACGGTCGCCGACCAGGGCGACCCGGACCCGGTGCACCAGCGCCGACGAGCGGCGCTGGGAGAGGTCGTCGACGCGGCCCTGCGACTCCGCTGACGATCCCGCGAAAGCTACCAACCGGTAGGTAGTCTTTCCGGCATGCTCACCACCGCACTCCTCGCCGAGCGTCCCGGCGACTCCCTCCACCCCGCCGTCATCGAGCGGCGCGAGCTGCGCGCCGACGACCTCGACATCCGCGTCGACTTCTGCGGCGTCTGCCACAGCGACCTCCACGCGCTGGGCGCGGACGCGGGATTCCCGCTGGTGCCCGGCCACGAGTTCGTCGGCGAGGTCCTCGCCGTCGGCTCGGGAGTCACGGCGTTCCGCCCGGGCGACTCGGTCGCGGTGGGGAACATCGTCGACTCGTGCGGCGAGTGCGGCATGTGCCGCGCGGGTCAGGAGAACTTCTGCGCGCGCTTCCCGACTCTCACCTACGGCGGGGCGGACCGGGTCGACGGCACGCCGACGCTCGGGGCCTACTCCGGCCGGTACGTCGTGAGCGAGCGGTTCGCCTACGCGCTCCCCGAGGGCCTGGATCCGGCAGCGGCCGCACCGCTGCTCTGCGCGGGGATCACGGTCTGGGAGCCGTTGAGAGCCTCGGGAGTCGGGCCCGGGACCCGCCTCGGTGTGGCGGGCCTCGGCGGACTCGGCCACCTGGCGGTCCGCCTCGGCGCGGCTCTCGGCGCCGAGGTCACGCTCCTGACCACGTCAGCGGGCAAGGAGGCGGACGCCCGCCGGCTCGGAGCGCAGCACGTCGTCGTCACGACCGACACGGAGGCGCTCGCCGCCGCCCGCGACTCGCTGGACGTCGTGATCGACACGGTGTCCGCCCCGCACGACCCGGCACCGTACCTGCGCGTGCTCGCCCTCGATGGCACCCTGTTCCTCCTCGGGCACCTCGGCACGGTGACGCTCGACGTCCTGGACCTGCTCGTCGGCCGGAAGCGGCTCGCCTCGGCCGGGAGCGGAGGGCGCCGGTACACGCAGGATCTGCTCGACTTCTGCGCCGCTGAGGGCGTCACCGCGGAGGTGGAGGTGCTGCCGGTCGCGGAGATCGGGTCCGCCCTCCGCCGGCTGGCGCGGAACGACGTGCGCTACCGGTTCGTCCTCGACCTCCGCGGCATCGACGACGACCGCCGGTGACGCCACGGGCCGAGGGTCAGCCGGCGAGCAGCTGCCCGTAGCGCTCCTCCGGGTCGAGGGCGAGGCCGGCCTTGACGCTGCGGGCGATGTCGTCGGCGAGCACTTCGGAGTCGCCGCGCTCGAGGCCGTCGAGGGCGGCGGTCACGATCGCCTCGGGCGAGGACTTGGGCGCGTCCGTCCAGGACGCCATGTCGGTGTCGACGAACCCCATGTGCAGGCCGAGGACCTGGGTGCCCTGCTCGGCGAGAGCGAGGCGGAGGCCGTCGGTCGCGCTCCACGCCGCGGCCTTCGACATCGAGTAGGACTCGGCGCCGGGGAACGACGTGAAGGACGACACGGACAGCACGTTGAGCACGGCGCCGCCGCCCGCGCGGCGCAGGTGGCCGGCGAAGGCGCGGGCCAGCAGGAGCGGTCCGAACGCGTTCGTCTCGACGGTCCGGCGGATCTCGGCGATGTCACCGGTCAGGAAGGGAACGGTCGGCGCGATGCCCGCGTTGTTGACGAGGATCTGCAGGTCGCCGAGTTCGGCGGCCAGCTGCTCGATGCGCGCCGGGTCCGTGACGTCGAGGGCGACGGGGACCACGCCCTCGCTCACCGGGATCGAGGAGACGTCACGGGCGGCGGCGTAGACGGTGCGGGCCCCGCGGGCGCGGAGCTGCCGGACGAACTCGGCGCCGATGCCCCGGTTGGCGCCGGTGACGAGGGCGGTGGAGTCGTGGATCTGCATGGTGTCCCGCTTTCTGTAGCGATCGATAAAGAACGTGTGGCGAGGACGCTAGCATATTCCGTAGCGCCTGCTATAGATTGGTGCTCATGGCAGGACGACCGAGGAGCTTCGACCGCGAGGCGGCGCTGCGGACCGCGATGAACCGCTTCTGGAGCGACGGCTACGACGAGACCACGGTCGCGGTGCTCACCCGCGACATCGGCATCTCGGCACCGAGCCTCTACGCCGCCTTCGGCGACAAGGACGAGCTCTTCGAGGCCGCAGCCGCCTGCTACTCCGGCACCGCGAACGCCGTGCTCGAGGAGCTGCTCGACCGGCCGACCGCGCGGGAGGCCGTCGCCGCCGTCGTCCGCGTCAGTGCGGAGGGGTACTCCGCGCCCGGAACTCCGGCGGGCTGCTTCGTGCTGAGCGAACCGCGGCTCGAGGCTCGTCGCCGCGAGATGGAGGCGCTCATCGCCGCCCGGGTCGAGCGCGGGATCGAGGAGGGCGACGTGCCGCCGGAGACGGACGCCGGATCCGTCGCCGCCTTCGTCGTCGCCGTGCTCAGCGGGATGTCGACGCAGGCCCGCGACGGAGCACCGGCGGACCGCATCGCGGGCATCGGCGAGCTCGCACTCGGCGCGCTGCCGGCGGCCACGGGCGGGCGAGCTGCAGGGCGCACGCAGAAAGCCCCCGGATGAGGCCGCGTCGTCCCCGTCTCGGCCTCCTCGCCCTCGTCGTCGCCGGCCTGCTGCTGGTCCAGCCCGCCGCGGCCTCGGCGGCACCCCTGCTGCCTCCCGCGAACGGCGTCCTCGACTACCAGCTCGGAGGCGCCTACGCTCCGGCGTCGAGCGTCACGATCGTCGACCGCGATCGCACGGACGCGCCCGCCGCCGGCCGGTACAGCATCTGCTACGTCAACGCCTTCCAGACCCAGCCCGGAGAGAGCGCCGCCTTCGCGAAGCGGCACCCCGAGCTCCTGGTGAGGAGAGCGGACGGGAAGCCCCTCGCCGACCCGGGCTGGCCGGACGAGTACCTCTTCGACGTCTCGACCTCCGCGAAGCGGACCGCTCTGCTCGCGATCGTCGGCGCCTGGATCGACGGATGCGCCGAGGACGGCTTCGACGCCGTCGAGGCCGACAACTTGGACAGCTACACCCGCTCGGGCGGGAGGCTGACGACGTCGCAGGCGCTGGCGTTCGCCACCCTCCTGACGGCGCGCGCTCACCGCGCCGGCCTGGCGATCGGCCAGAAGAACGGGGCCGACCTCGCCGCTGCCGGGAAGAGGACGGTCGGCTTCGACTTCGCGGTCGTCGAGGAGTGCCAGGTCTACGACGAGTGCACGGCCTACACGGACGTCTACGGGCGACAGGTCTCCGAGATCGAGTACACCGACAACGGCCGGTCGGCCTACGCCGAGGCCTGCGCCGCGCAGGGCCGGAGCATCTCGGTCACCCTCCGTGACCGCGACGTCGTCCCCCGTGGCGCAGCGGGGTACGTGAACCGGCACTGCTGACGCCTGGCCGACGCTACTGCAGCGCTCCCAGCACGACGGCCGCGGCGCGGGCGACGAGCGCGTCGTCGTAGTCCGCCTCGGGGTCGTTGCGCGCCGTGAGGATCGACAGCACGACCGCGTCCCGCCCGGGCGGCGTCACCACGGCGACGTCGTTGCGGATCCCGCCGGCGCCTCCGGACTTGTCCGCGACGCTCCAGCCGGCCGGAGCACCCGCCCGGACGAGCGTGTCGCCGGTCGCGTTGCCGCTCATCCAGGCGAGCAGGAGCGCGCGGTCCTCTGCGGACAGCACCTCACCCGTGGCGACCGCGGCGAGGTCCGCGGTGAACGCGGCCGGGGTGGTGGTGTCCTCGGTGCTGCCGGGCTCGATCGTGTTCAACGCGGGCTCCTCGTTCACCACCTCGGTGGTGGTGTCGCCGAGAGCCTCGAGTCCGCGGTCGAGCGCGGAGGGTCCGCCGATGCGCCGGAGCACCAGGTTCAGCGCCGTGTTGTCGCTCCGGCGGACCGCCGCCTCGGCGAGCTGCGACAGCGGCAGGCCGGTGGCGGTGCTCTCCTCCGTGACGGGGGAGTAGCCCGCTGCCTCGACGTCGGCGGCGGTCCAGGTGACCACCTCGTCCCGCTCAGCGGCGGGGACCGTGCGCAGGAACTCCGCCACGGCGAGGGCCTTGAGGCTCGAGGCGTAGCCGAAGCGCTCGTTCGACCGGTGCTCGACGCGGCGGCCCGAGCCGGTGTCGACCGCGCTGACGCCGATCCGGGCGTCGAACTCGCTCTCGAGCGCGGCCAGCTCGGCGGAGACGTCGATCGGAGGAGGGGTGGCGGAGGGTGCCGGCGACGGCACGGAGGCGGACGACGCAGGCGTGACCGGGGTGTCCACCGTGCCGGTGCACCCGGTGAGGGCCAGGAGGAGGGCGGAACCCGCGAGTGCGCGGAGGCTCCGCGACGACGCTCTCGAGCGGTTCACAGCGCGGAGTAGACGACGAAGAAGGCGACGGAGGCCGCCGCGGTGACGCCGAGCGCCGCGAGCCGGACGAGTGCCCGGGGCCTCCTCCGCACGACGGCCAGGACGAGGAAGCCCGCGCCCAGGACGATCTGGATCCACCAGTACACCGGACTCGTGGTGTCGGCGACCGCGCCCAGCGCCCAGACGCCCTCGCCGATCAGCACGCCCGAGAGCGGCGCGACGGCCAGGACGCGCCACGTCGTCGAGCCGTGGAGGGTGAGGGCGGCGGCGGCCCCCAGGATCGGCCCGGCGGGGACGGCGAGCAGCCAGAAGACGTCGGTGAAGGGGAGCGAGTAGCCGAAGCCGCGCGCCGCGGTCACGAGGTCGTAGCCCTCGAGCAGCGCCCAGAAGCTCAGCAGTCCGAGCGCGGCCGCCGCCACCGGCCGGGCGCCGCCGAGGCGCACGAGCGCGAACACGAGCATCGACCAGCCCCCGGAGGAGTTGGCGAACGAGCTCACCGACGGCGGGAGGGAGCCCTGCAGCAGGCTGGTGAGCCCGCCCAGGACGAGCCCGCCGAGCAGGGCGACGAGCAGAGCGCGCAGGAGAGGCGGGCGGGAGGCGGCAGGGGGCATGGGTCGATCCTCGGAGACGGCGGGCGGGTGCGGATCAGGGATGACCCTGATCTCGGGGTGCGGGTGGATCACAGGTCTCGGGGTGATCCGCGCCGCCCTGGTGCAGTTCTCCCCACCCCGGCTCGGCGGCCCCGGCGGCCGATACGATGGACCCCATGCCTCGGATCCGACAGTCAGATGTCGAGGAGGTCAAGGCGCGGGTGAACATCGGCGACGTGATCGGCGAGTACGTCACGCTGAAGTCGGCCGGCATCGGCTCGTTGAAGGGCCTCTGCCCCTTCCACGACGAGCGCAGCCCCAGCTTCCACGTCCGCCCGCAGGCCGGCTTCTACCACTGCTTCGGCTGCCAGGAGTCGGGCGACGTCTACAGCTTCGTCATGAAGATGGACCACAGCTCGTTCAGCGAGACCGTCGAGCGCCTCGCCGGGCGCATCGGCTTCCCGCTGCAGTACGAGGACGGCGACGGCCGCGCACCCGAGACCGGCGGGCGCGCGCGCCTCCTGGCCGCGAACGACGCCGCGGAGGAGTACTTCCGCGAGCAGCTCGCGACCCCGGGCGCCGACGTCGGCCGGCGCTTCCTCGGCGAGCGGGGCTTCGACCGCGCCGCCGCCGACCGCTTCGGCGTCGGCTTCGCGCCCGACGGCTGGGACGGGCTCACCACCGCGCTCAAGCGCCGCGGCTTCTCGGAGGAGGAGCTGACGACGGCCGGCCTGGTCAGCAGCAACAATCGCGGCGGCGTCTACGACCGCTTCCGCGGCCGCCTCGTCTGGCCGATCCGCGACGTGACCGGCCAGACCGTCGGCTTCGGCGCCCGCCGCCTCCTCGAGGAGGACAAGGGCCCCAAGTACCTCAACACCCCCGAGACGCCGGTCTACCACAAGTCCCAGGTGCTCTACGGGCTCGACCTCGCCAAGCGCGACATCTCCCGCGGGCACCGGGTGGTCGTCGTGGAGGGCTACACGGACGTCATGGCCTGCCACCTCGCCGGCGTCACCACCGCGGTCGCGACCTGCGGCACCTCCTTCGGCGTCGACCACATCAAGGTGCTGCGCCGGGTGCTGGGCGACGACAGCGGCGTCGGCGAGGTCGTCTTCACCTTCGACCCCGACGCGGCGGGCCAGAAGGCCGCGATGCGCGCGTTCCAGGAGGAGCACCGCTTCGCCGCGCAGACCTTCGTCGCCGTCGCGCCCGAGGGCCTGGACCCCTGCGACCTCCGCCTGAACCGCGGCGACGACGCCGTCCGCCGCCTCATCGACGACAAGAAGCCGATGTTCGAGTTCGTGATCCGGCAGCTGCTCGACCGTTACGACCTCGAGACGGTCGAGGGCCGGATCGCGGCCCTGCGCGCGGCCGCCCCGGTCGTCGCGGAGATCCGCGACCCGGCGCTGCGGCCCGGCTACTCCCGCGAGCTCGCCCGGATGCTCGGCCTGGACATGGCCGAGGTCAACTCCGCGGTGCGCTCCGCCGGATCCCGGCCCCGCTCCTCCGGACCCGAGGGCCGCGATCAGCAGGGCGGCCGGGGCGGCGGCGAGTCGCACACGGCCGAGGCGCCCCTCGGCGCGCGCATCGCCGACCTGCCCGTCGACGTCGTCACGCGGATCGAGCGCGAGGCGCTGATGGCGATGCTCCAGCTGCCCCAGGCGATGGGGCCGGAGCTCCTGGCCCGGGCGGCGCACGCGGCGGTCACGAACGAGACCCTCCGCGTGGTCCGCGACGCCGTGGTCGCGAACCTCGAGCGGGCGGAGGACCGCGACTGGGTCGAGCACGTCGCCGACGACGTCCCCGGCCCCTTCGCCTCGCTGGTGCGCCAGCTCGCCGTGGCGCCGATCCCCGCCGCCGACGAGGAGGGGCTCGCCCGCTACTCCCGCGACGTGGCGATCTCGCTCATCGAGCGCGACCTGCTCCGCGAGATCGCCGAGCTGCGCGGGGCGCTGCAGCGCGCGTCCGCCGATCCCGTGATGGCGCGCGCGGTGCAGGTGCGCCTGGTCGAGCTCGAGCGCGAGAAGCGGGCGCTGCGCACGGAGTGAGCGTGTTGCGGTCGTGTGAAGAAATCGGCCGCACGCCCGTGCCGGTTCGGAGAGCGCTCACAACTGTGTTACCCATGAGGAACAGCAATGCGGGCGTCCAGTGTCGTGACGCCACAGCCCACAGGAGATCTGTGTGCCGAGAGTCCGCGCGCCCGGAGCGCGCCCGCATCCCATCCTTGACAGGAAGAGGCAGACGGAGATGAATTCCGCATCCACTCGCGGCACCCGTGCACTGGCCGCCGCCGCAGGCTTCGCCGCGGTCGCGCTCGTGCTGACGGGCTGCGCCGCCGGCGGGAACGACTCGTCCGGCGGCAGCGCCGGAGGGGCCCTGACCATCGGCACCACCGACAAGATCACGACTCTCGATCCCGCGGGCTCCTACGACAACGGCTCGTTCGCCGTGATGAACCAGGTGTTCCCGTTCCTGATGAACACCCCCTACGGCAGCCCGGACGTCGAGCCCGACATCGCCGAGTCGGCGGAGTTCACCGCGCCCACGGAGTACACCGTGAAGCTGAAGGAGGGACTGAAGTGGGCCAACGGCCACGACCTCACCTCCTCCGACGTGAAGTTCTCCTTCGACCGCCAGGTCGGCATCGCGGCCGAGAACGGCCCGTCCTCGCTCCTGGCGAACCTCGACAGCGTCGCGGCTCCGGACGACACGACCGTGGTCTTCACGCTCAAGTCCGAGAACGACCAGACCTTCCCGCAGATCCTCTCGAGCCCCGCCGGCCCGATCGTGGACGAGGAGGTCTTCTCGGCCGACGAGCTGACGGCGGACGCCGACATCGTCTCGGGCGACGCCTTCGCCGGGCAGTACACGATCGCGAACTACGACGTGAACAACCTCATCCAGTACAAGGCGTACCCGGACTACCAGGGCGTGCTGGGCGAGGCGAAGACGGACACCGTCAACGTCAAGTACTACGCGGACTCGTCCAACCTCAAGCTGGACATCCAGGAGGGGAACATCGACGTCGCGTTCCGCAGCCTCTCGGCGACGGACATCGACGACCTCCGCGGCAACGACACGGTCAAGGTCGTGGACGGACCCGGCGGCGAGATCCGCTACATCGTCTTCAACTTCGACACGCAGCCCTTCGGCGCGACCACCGGTGAGGCCGACAGCGCGAAGGCCCTCGCCGTGCGCCAGGCCGTCGCCGACCTGATCGACCGCGACGAGATCGCCGACCAGGTCTACAAGGGCACCTACACCCCCCTCTACTCCTACGTCCCCGCGGGCCTGACCGGCGCGGTCGAGCCGCTCAAGTCGCTCTACGGCGACGGCAACGGCGCGCCCGACGCGGACAAGGCGAAGGCGACCCTCGAGGCCGCCGGCGTCACCTCTCCGGTCACCCTGAACCTGCAGTACTCGAACGACCACTACGGTCCGTCCTCGGGCGACGAGTACGCTCTGATCAAGGACCAGCTGGAGTCGACCGGCCTCTTCACCGTGAACCTGCAGACCACGGAGTGGGTGCAGTACTCGAAGGACCGCTCGAGCGACGTCTACCCGGCGTACCAGCTCGGCTGGTTCCCCGACTACTCCGACGCCGACAACTACCTCTCGCCGTTCTTCATCAAGGAGAACTTCCTCGCGAACCACTTCGACGACGCCGAGGTGCAGAGCCTGATCGCGCAGCAGGTCTCGACCACCGACGCCGACGCGCGCACCGCGCTGATCGAGCAGATCCAGGAGAAGGTCGCGGCGCAGCTCTCAACCGTCCCCTACCTGCAGGGCTCGCAGGTGGCGGTCGTCGGCAGCACGGTGAGCGGAGCCGAGGACACCCTCGACGCCTCGTTCAAGTTCCGCTACGCGGCACTCAGCAAGGGCTGATCCACCCCCTCGCGGCCGGCGCCTCCCCGACAGGAGGCGCCGGCCGTTCTCCACGAAAGGCATCACGTGACGACAGCCACGACGGCTGCGGCGACGGCGCCCACCCGGCGACCGCGCGGCTCCGGGGGCGGACTCGGGCGCTACCTGCTCGTCCGCTTCCTGCTCATCATCCCCACCGTCTTCATCCTCGTGACGCTGGTGTTCCTCCTCATGCGCTCCACGGGCGACCCGATCACAGCGGCCCTCGGCGGCCGCCTGACCGCCGACCAGCTCGCCGAGCGCGTGGCCGCCGCCGGCTACGACCGGCCGCTGATCGTGCAGTACCTCGAGTACCTCGGCAAGCTGCTGACCGGCGACTTCGGCACCACCCTGAGCGACAACCGCCCCGTCACCGAGGTGCTCCTCACCTACGGTGCCGCGACGGTCGAGCTCGCCTTCTACGCCCTGATCGTGGCGTTCCTGGTCGGCATCCCGCTCGGGATGCTCGCCGCCTACCACCGCGACCGCACGCCCGACGCGGTGCTGCGCATCTTCGCCATCCTCTGCTACGCGACCCCGGTGTTCTTCGCGGGCCTGCTGCTGAAGCTGGTGTTCTCCGTCTGGCTGAAGTGGTTCCCCGTCGCCGGGCGCGCCTCGACGAGCACCGAGCTCTCGCTCCAGTTCCTCGAGAACAAGACCGGCATCTACCTCATCGACGCGATCCAGACCGGCGACCCGGCCGCGATCTCGGACGTGCTCTCGCACGCGGTGCTCCCCGCCGTCGCGCTGGGCCTGCTGACCGCGGGCATCTTCCTGCGCCTGGTGCGGACCAACGTGATCGGCACGCTCGGCACCGACTACGTCGACGCGGCGCGCTCGCGCGGAGTGAGCGAGTTCCGGCTCGTCCGCACGCACGCCTACCGGCCGGCGCTCATCCCGATCATCACCGTGATCGGCCTGCAGATCGCCCTGCTGCTCGGCGGCGCCGTCCTCACCGAGACCACCTTCGAGTGGAAGGGCCTCGGCTTCCAGCTCGCCGAGTACCTCCAGGCCCGCGACTTCGTGGCCGTGCAGGGCATCGTCGCCCTGCTCGCCGTCATCGTGGCGCTGACCAACTTCATCGTCGACGTCATCGCGGCGCTCATCGACCCGCGAGTGAGGTACTGAGCATGAGCACCACCTCCCCGGCGCGCCCGCGCCGCCGCCTCGTCGACCGCCTGCCGGTCGTCCACCAGCTCCGGCAGAGCGTCGGCCTCCAGCGGGGGATGCTCGTCACCGGCCTCATCATCACCGGCGCGTTCCTGCTGGTGGCCCTGTTCGCGCCCCTCATCGCGCCCTACGGCTACTCGCAGCTGCGCTCGGGCGGCGAGTCGTTCGGAGCGCAGGAGCCGCCGAGCGCGGAGCACCTGCTCGGCACCACCGTCGGCGGCTACGACGTCCTCTCGCGCGTGATCTGGGGAGCGCAGACCGCGTTCCTCGTGATCGTCGTCGCCGTGGTCCTGTCGATCTTCCTCGGCGTCTTCCTCGGCCTCGTCTCCGGCTACCTTGGCGGCTGGCTCGACCGCGTGCTCGTCGTGATCTGCGACGCGATCTACGCGTTCCCGACCCTGCTGCTGGCGATCGTGATGTCGATCGTCATCTCCGGCGGGCAGTCGAACCTCTGGGCCGGCATCTTCGCCGCGGCGGTCTCGATCACCGTCGTCTACATCCCGCAGTACTTCCGCGTGATCCGGGCCGAGACCGTGCGGATCAAGGGCGACGCCTTCGTCGAGTCGGCGAAGGTGATCGGAGCGTCGACGCCGCGGATCATGTTCCGCCACGTCCTGCGCAACGCGACGCGCACGCTGCCGCTGATCTTCACGCTCAACTCCTCCGAGGCGATCCTGACCCTCGCGGGCCTGGGCTTCCTCGGCTTCGGCATCGAGCCGACGTCGGCCGCCGAGTGGGGCTACGACCTCAACAAGGCGCTGTCGGACGTCACGAGCGGCATCTGGTGGACCTCGGTCTTCCCGGGTCTCGCGATCGTGCTCGTGGTGCTGGGCATCACCCTCGTGGGCGAGAGCCTGAACGACCTCGCCGACCCGCGCCTGCGCGGTCGGCGCGCGGTGGCCGCCGGCGCCGGCGACGTCGCCGCGACGTCCGTCGTGCCGGGCGGCGTCCTCGCCGCCGACGGCCTGGAGACGCCGGGGCACGACCCCGTCGCCGGAGTGGAGGGGACGCGATGAGCGACCAGCGCACCGTCCGGGACGCCTCAGCGCGTCCGATCGTGGACATCACCGACCTCGAGGTCGCCTTCGCGAGCGACCGCGGAGCCGTCCGCGCCGTCGCCGGCGTGAGCCTGCGCGTGGAGCGCGGCGAGGTCCTGGCGATCGTCGGCGAGTCCGGCAGCGGCAAGACCGTGACCGCCAAGACCATCCTCGGCCTCCTGCCCGAGACGGCCACCGCCTCCGGAGTGGTCCTGCTCTCGAAGAAGGACGGCAGCGCGGCGACCGACGTCGTCTCCGTGCCCAAGGCGCGCCTCCGGGAGCTGCGCGGCACCGACGTCGCCATGGTCTTCCAGGAGCCGGGCACCGCCCTCAACCCGGTCTTCACGGTCGGCTGGCAGATCGCGGAGGGGCTGCGCGCCCACGGCTCCGTCTCGAAGAAGGAGGCGCGGCGGCGCGCGATCGACGTCCTGCGCACCGTCGGCATCCCGGAGCCGGAGAAGCGGGTCGACTACTACCCGCACCAGTTCTCGGGCGGCCAGAAGCAGCGCGTCGTCATCGCGATGGCCCTGGTCCTGGACCCCGGTCTGATCGTCGCGGACGAGCCGACCACGGCCCTCGACGTGACCGTGCAGGCCGAGATCCTCGACCTGCTCCGCCGGTGCCGCGACGAGTTCGGCACCTCGATCGTGCTGATCACCCACAACATGGGCGTCGTCGCCGACCTGGCCGACCGCGTCGCCGTGATGTACCAGGGCGAGCTGGTCGAGGAGGCGACGGTCTCCGAGCTGTTCTCGGCGCCGAAGGCCGAGTACACCAGGAAGCTCCTCGCCGCCGTCCCGCACGTGGGCCAGGGCGTCGAGCGCGCCCGCGTCCGTGCCGTCGAGCGCGCCGAGGCCCCCGAGGCCGAGACGCTCGTCGCCGCCGAGGGCCTGCGGATCCAGTACCCCGGCCGGCTCGGCCGCCCCGGCTTCGTCGCGGTCGACGGCGTCTCGCTGCGCATCCGCGCGGGCGAGGTGCTCGGCCTCGTCGGCGAGAGCGGCTCGGGCAAGACGACCATCGGGCGCGCGATCGCGGGCCTGACGCCGGTGACCGGCGGGTCGCTGAAGGTCCTCGGCAAGGAGATGCGCGGCATCCGCGAGCGCGCCTTCCGGCCGGTCCGCGGCGACATCGGCTTCGTGTTCCAGGACCCGGCGTCGAGCTTCAACCCCCTGCTCACCATCGCCGAGTGCGTGGCCGAGCCGCTGATCGTGCACGGGCGGGCCGGCGACGCCGCCGGGGCGCGCTCGCGCGTCGACGAGCTCCTGGAGGCGGTGCAGCTGCCCCGCTCCTACGGCGACCGCTACCCGCACGAGCTCTCCGGCGGCCAGCGCCAGCGCGCCAGCCTCGCCCGGGCCCTCGCCCTGGAGCCGAAGCTGTTGATCGCCGACGAGCCGACCTCGGCGCTCGACGTGTCGGTGCAGGCGCGCGTACTCGAGCTCTTCGCCGAGCTGCAGCGCGAGTTCGGCTTCGCCTCGCTGTTCATCAGCCACGACCTCGCCGTGGTCGACCTGCTCGCCGACCGCATCGCGGTGCTCTACCGCGGCGAGCTGGTCGAGGAGGGGACGGGAGCCGAGGTGCTCGCCGCGCCGAAGCACCCCTACACGCAGCGACTGCTCGCCTCCCTGCCCGTGCCCGACCCGGTCGAGCAGGCCTCGCGGCGCGAGCTCCTGCGCAGCATCGTCGAGGCGGAGCGCCGGGCGTGAGCCGGACCGCCGGGGATCCGGCCCCCATCGTCGTCGACGACCTCAGCGTCGAGTACCCCCCGCGCGGCATCAGCCGCCGGTGGACGGCGCTGCGGGGAGTGAGCCTCCGGGTGGAGCCGGGGGAGGTGCTCGGGATCCTCGGCGGCAGCGGCTCGGGCAAGTCCACGCTCGCGCGCGTGCTCGGCGGCGACGGCCTCGGGCACGACGGCGGCCGCACGCGCCCCGTGATCATCGGAGGGGACGCGACGGTCGCAGGGCACCGCCTCCGCTCCCTCCCCGCCCGCGAGCTCAAGCGCTTCACCGTCGACGTCGCGCATCTCGCGCAGGACGCCGGCGCGACCCTCCGCCCCGAGCTGACCGTCTCGGAGCTGATCGCCGAGCCGATCTTCCTCCGCGACCGCCACTACGACCCGAAGGCCGCGGCGGTGCGGGTGGCGACGCTGCTCGACTCCGTGCACCTGCCGCTGTTCCTGCTGGACCGCTACCCCTACGAGCTCTCCAGCGGCCAGCGCCAGCGCGTGGCCGTGGCCCGCTCACTCGTGCTCGGCCCGAAGGTGCTGATCGCCGACGAGCCGACCTCGGGCATCGACGCGACGGTGCGCGAGTCGATCGTCGACCTCCTCGCCGATCTGCGGCGCCGGGAGGGCTTCGCGGCCGTCGTGGTCAGTCACGACATCGACGTGCTGAGCCGGGCGACCGACCGGATCGCGGTGCTCGTCGGCGGCGAGGTCGTCGCCTACGGTCCGCTGCTGGACGTGCTGATCGAGGCCCGGCACCCCTACGTGCGCGAGCTCGGAGCGGCCTTCGCCGAGTACGAGCGCTTCGACGCCTCCCGGGCGCAGCGCGTCGAGGCGGCCGACCAGTGACCGTCCCGCGCGTCGCGGTGCTCCCGCGGCCGAAGCCGGTGTTCGCCGAGGCGGTCGAGTCGGGCGGGGGAGTGGTCGTCGGACTCGACGAGAGCCCGGACGCGGTGCTCTGGCTGTCCTACGGCCGCACCGACGAGCTGGCCGCGGTGCTGGAGGAGCACCCGACGATCCGCTGGGTGCAGCTGCCCTGGGCCGGCGTCGACGTCTTCGCGCCCGTGCTCGCCGCGTCCCGCGCGGCCGTGGTCTGGACCAGCGCCAAGGGCGCCTACGCGGAGCCGGTGGCCGAGCACGCGCTCGCGCTGGTGCTCGCCCTCCTGCGCTCGCTGCCGGAGCGGGCGCGCGCCGAGTCGTGGGGGCCGAAGAAGGCGGTCACGCTGCACCGCGCCTCCGTGGTGATCGTCGGAGCGGGAGGGATCGCTCGCGAGCTCCTGCGGCTGCTCGCCGTCTTCGACTGCCGGGTGACGATCGTCCGCCGCGGAGACGAGCCGGTGGAGGGCGCCGCCCGCACCCTGCCGGCGTCGGGGCTCGCCGAAGCCGCGGCGGACGCCGACGTGCTGGTCCTGGCCGCCGCCGCCACCGCGGGCACGGAGCGGATGATCGACGCGGGTCTGCTCGCGCGGCTCCCCGCCCGCGCCGTGCTCGTCAACGTCGCGCGGGGAAGCCTCGTCGACACGGACGCGCTCGTCGCCGCCCTCGCCGAGGGCCGTCTCGCGGGTGCCGCGCTCGACGTGACGGACCCCGAGCCGCTGCCCGACGGGCATCCGCTGTGGAGCGAGCCCCGGTGCCTGATCACGCCCCACAGCGCGGACACCCCCGAGATCACCGCGCCGCTCCTGGCCGAGCGCGTGCGCGCCAACGTGGCCGCCTGTGCCGCCGGCGAGCCGTTCGTCGGCCGTGTCGACCCGGGCTCCGGCTACTGAGTGCGCGCCCGATTTTGCGTTCGCGGAGAGTTTGCTAAAGTAGTACCGCGCTGATCGCCTCCGGGTGGTCGGATGATCCTCGATAGCTCAATTGGCAGAGCAATCGGCTGTTAACCGGTAGGTTCTTGGTTCGAGTCCAAGTCGGGGAGCGAAGGGTCCGGGACTCCACTCTCGGGCCCTTTTTTCGTGCCCGCGAGCGGTCGCCCTCGAGGGCCCATGCGCTCGGACCGACGATGGGAGGCGCGATGCGAGACGACGTGCTCGCCCTCCTGCGCCGTCGTCCCGACGTCGAGGCGCCGGATCTCGTCGCCGTCGACGCCAGCGACCGCCTGCTGCTCGACCTCGCCGCCGACCGCGGCCGCATCGCCGTGATCGGGGACGCCTACGGGGCGCTGAGCCTCGGCCTCGCCGCAGACGGCCGTGACGTGCGCGTCGTGCAGGACTCGATCACCGCCGAGCGCGCTCTGGCGAAGAACCTCGAGACGGTGCGCGCGTCGGGCGTCGACCTCGCGCCGATCGAGATCGTCGACTCCGTCGCCGAGGCCGTCCGCGACGCCGACACGGTCCTCCTGCGCCTGCCGCGATCGCTCGACGCCCTGGCCGCCGTCGCCGCCGAGACCGCCCTCGCGGATCCGGCGGCGACCCTGATCGGCGCCGGCCGGATCAAGCACATGACCCGCACGATGAACGACGTGCTCGCCGCGCGCTACGAGCGGATCGACGTCTCCCTCGCCCGTCAGAAGTCGCGCGCCCTGCTCGCGAGCGGCGCCCTCCCCGACCAGCCGCCCGTGCCCGGGCCCGAGCGGCGCCGTCTGGTCGAGCTCGACCTCGAGGTCGTGGCGCTGCCGGGAGCCTTCGCCGGGGCGCGCCTGGACCTCGGCACCCGCGCCCTGCTCGCCGCCCTCGACCTCGACTCCCTCCCCGCGGGCACCGCCCTCGACCTGGGCTGCGGAACCGGCGTGCTCGCCGCCGTCGTGGCCCGGGCCCGCCCCGACCTCGCCGTGACCGCGACGGACACCTCGCGTGCCGCGGTCGAGTCCGCCCGGGCGACCTCGGCGGCCAACGAGCTGCCCGTCCGCGTCCTCCGCGACGACAACGCCTCGACGCTGGAGCCGTCCTCGGTCGACGTCGTGCTCTGCAATCCGCCGTTCCACTCCGACGGAGCCGTCACCGACCTCGTCGCCCGGCGCATGCTCCGTGCGGCCGGCCGCGTGCTGCGCCCCGGAGGCGTGCTGTGGACGGTCTTCAACTCCCACCTCGCGCACCCGGCCGAGCTGCGCCGGGCGGTCGGGCCGACCTCGGTGGTGGCCCGCGACCGCCGCTTCACGGTGACCCGCTCCGTGCGCGCCGTCGGCTGAGGCGGCTCCGCAACCCCCTCCGCGGCCTCAGGTCCGCTGTCCGGGGCGCGGGTACGATCTCTCTCCGGCGCTCCTGTGCCGAACCCGTCCCGTCCCCCGGAGGCCGTCGTGCTCGAAGTCGTCCTCGTCCTCGCCCTGATCGCCCTGGTCGCGGTCGTCGTGCTGTGGCGCCGCGCCGTCGGCGCCGAGCGCCGTGCCGCCGCGAGCCGTGCGGAGGAGGCGGCGCGCGTCGTCCGCCTCGAGCTGGCGGTCGGCGAGCAGGAGGCGAGACTCCGCATCGTCGGCGAGCTCGAGCAGCTCGCGGTCCGCAGCGCCGCGCACGTCGTCGAGGAGGCCGAGAGCGTCCGGCTCACGATCGACCGCGACCCCGCCGCAGCCGCGCGGTCGGCGCAGCGTGCCGTGCGGGCGGCCGAGGCCTCGCTGGCGCAGCTGCGCCGCATCGCGACCATCGCCTCCGTCGATCCGGGGGAGCTGCCGCGCACCGGCGGATCCGCCCCTCTGATCGAGGGTGCCCGCGAGCGCGGCCTGAGCGTCCGCGAGGAGTCGTTCGGCGAGCCGTTCCCGCTGCAGGACGGCGCCGAGGTGGCCGTGCTCCGGGTGCTCGAGTACGCCTTCGACTCGGCGCTGGAGACCGGCGGCGCGGGGACCGAGGTCCGCATCAGCTCCCGGTGGACGACCACGGGCCTGCGGGTGGAGGTCGACGACGACCGCGAGCAGCACGGCGCGGCGGAGCAGGACGCCAGCGCTCTCGAGGCGGACCTGCGCTCGCTCACCGAGCGCATCGACAGCCCCGCGCTCGCCGAGCTGCGCGAGCGCGCCGCCCTCTTCGGCGGCGACGTGACCGAGAAGCGGACGCCCGGCGTCGGCCGGAGCGTCACCGCCTCGTTCCCCGCGATCCGCCACCACAACGGCGTGCACGGGGTCGACCTGTCAGGGTTTCCCGGCTAGTCCGACAGGGCCCGCTTCGCGGAACGCACCTCCTCGGGAAGCCGATCGCGAGCAGTGAGGCCGCCCGCCCGCCGCCCGAGTCCGCAGGAGTCGTCGCACTCGCGCTCGAGTGCGACGACTCCTGCGTTCTCGCGGCCCGAGTCAGTCCTCGAGGTGCTCCACGCCGGGCAGCCACGAGACGCCGGGTCCGCCCCAGCCGCGCTTGCGGGTGATCTTCGCGACCGGCTTGTGGTAGTCGTGCTCGAGGCGGTCGATGTAGAGCACGCCGTCGAGGTGGTCGAACTCGTGCTGGAACACTCGGGCGAACCAGCCGTCCGCGACGATCTCGAACGGCTCCTGCTCGAGGTCGACCGCGCGGAGGATCGCGCGCTCGGAGCGGCGGAGCGGGAAGCGCTCGCCGGGGAAGGACAGGCACCCCTCCGACTCCGTGTCCTCGTCCGCCTCGCCGAGCGGGGTCGGCGTGACGTACAGCTCGGGGTTGATCGCGACGCCGCGGCGGGGGGTGCCGTCGTCGTCGGCGTAGTCGTAGACGAACAGGCGCAGCGGGACGCCGACCTGCGGGCCGGCGAGGCCGACTCCGGGGGCGGTGTCCATCGTCTCGAACATGTCGGCGACGAGGGTGCGCAGCGCGTCGTCGAACTCGATGACGGGGGCGGCGGGGGAGTGCAGGACGGGGTCGCCGGCGATGCGGATGGGGAGGACGGCCATGGGGGACAGGGTACCGCGGGGCCGCCGACCGGGTCCGCGAGGATCATCCGCTGGGCTCAGACCCTCACCCGTGCGTCGGAGGACTCCCGGAGGCGTTCTGGGTAGGGTCGACCCCATGCCCGCCGATCTCGCCGAACTCCTCAACGACCCGGCGAAGTTCATCGGCATCCCGATCGCCCTCGTGGGCGCGGTGTTCCTCTCCCTCGGCGCGCAGTTCCAGCACCGCGGAGTGGCGAAGGTGGAGCGGTTCTCGAAGCGCTCCGGCTCCTCCGGGCTCAGCGGCGGCCAGCTGGTCGCGCTGCTCTCGCGCCCCTCGTGGGTGATCGGCACCCTCCTCCTGGGTCTCGCGATCGTCTTCCAGCTGACCAGCCTCGGCTTCTCCCCGCTCATCGTGGTGCAGCCGCTCGGAGCGGTGGCGCTCGTGATCACCGCGGTCGTGAACGCACGGGTCAGCAGGGTGCGCCTGAACACCGCGTCGATCCGGGCGATCGTCCTCTGCGTCGGGGGCGTCGGCACGTTCGTCCTCGTCGCGGCCTTCAACGCGGTGGACAAATCGATCCAGACGCCCGAGCTCATCACGATCCTCGTGATCCTCGCCGTGGTGCTCACGGTCTTCGTCATCGCCTTCCGCGTCTTCCGCCGCGGAGCGAAGGCGATCTTCTACATCGTGGGCGCCGGAGTGGTCTACGGCTTCGTCGCGACGCTCGCGAAGGTCGTGCTCAACCGCATCAAGTACGGCGAGTTCGACCCGCTGACGGTGGTCTGCATCGTGGCGCTCCTGGCCGCCACGGCGCTCGGCGGGTACTTCGTGCAGAACGCGTACTCCTCCGGCCCGCCGGACCTCGTCGTCGCGGGCCTCACCGTCATCGACCCGCTGGTCGCCGTCGCGATCGGCATCGTCGTGCTCGGGGAGGCGCAGTACGCGGCACCGTGGGCGATCCCGCTCTTCATCGCGGCCGGTGCCGTCGCCATCTACGGCGTCTTCCTCCTCGCCAAGCACCACCCGCAGGCGCGCTGACGGCGCGGGATCCCGGGTGGTGAGGACTCCTCTGCCTACAATGGGTCCGCGCCGAGAGCCACGAAACCGACCGACCTCCGCCGATCGCTCCCTTCTCTCCCCGAGCGGCACGACACCGATAGGACCTCCCGTGTCAGATCCCCGCGACGCGTCCCGACCGGGATCGCCCGACTCCCGACCGCTGACGGTCGTGATCGGCTGCGACACCTTCGCCCCCGACGTGAACGGAGCCGCGAAGTTCGCCGAGCGCCTCGCCGCCGGTCTCGCGCAGCGCGGCCACGAGGTGCACGTCGTCGCCCCCTCGGCCGACGGCTGGAGCGGCACCCGGGTCGAGACGCACGAGGGCCAGCGGATCATCGTGCACCGCCTCTACAGCTGGCGCTGGTACCCGCACGACTGGCTGCGCTTCGCGATGCCGTGGCGGATCCGGCAGAACAGCGCGCGCATCCTCGACGAGGTGAAGCCCGACGTCGTGCACTTCCAGTCGCACATCATCGTCGGCCGCGGCCTCGGGATCGAGGCGGCCAAGCGCGGCATCCGCATCGTCGGCACGAACCACTTCATGCCCGAGAACATGCTCGAGTTCACCCTCCTGCCGAAGGCGGTGCAGGCCAAGGCCGTGGCGATGGCGTGGCGGGCCGCGCGCCGCACCTTCGGCCGGGCCGAGGCGGTCACCACGCCGACCCGCAAGGCCGCGCAGTTCCTCGAGAAGTACACGGGCCTCCGAGGCGTCCACTCGATCTCCTGCGGCATCGACGCCGACAACTACACGCCCGACTTCGAGGCGCGCGCCGGCAACTCGATCCTCTTCGTCGGCCGGGTGACCGGCGAGAAGCACATCGACGTCCTGCTCCGCGCGGTCGCCCTGCTCGACCCGGCGCTCGACGCGAAGCTCGAGATCGTCGGCGGCGGCGACCAGATGCGCAACCTCCAGCAGCTCGCCACGACCCTCGGCATCGCCGACCGTGTCCGCTTCACCGGCTACGTCTCGGACGCCGATCTCAAGGAGGCGTACACCCGCGCCACCGTGTTCGCCATGCCGTCCATCGCCGAGCTGCAGAGCATCGCGACGATGGAGGCGATGGCCTCGGCCCTCCCCGTCGTCGCCGCCGACGCGATGGCCCTCCCGCACCTCGTGCACGACGGCGAGAACGGCTACCTCTTCGCTCCGGGCAGCGCCGAGGCCCTCGCCGAGCGCCTCACCGCCGTGCTCACGGCCGACCGGGAGGACTTCGAGGCGATGAAGCGCGCCTCCCTCCGCATCGTCGCCGCGCACGACATCAACCGCACGATCAGCACCTTCGAGAGCCTGTATCGTGGTGAGCCGGTGGCCGTTCCGGCCTCCGACGCAGCGTCCGCACCCGCCGCCACCTGACGGCCGCTCGGACGGCCGCCGCGGGGCGTTAGCTCAGCCGGTCAGAGCAGCGGACTCATAATCCGTCGGTCACGGGTTCAAGTCCCGTACGCCCTACTCCGCTCCACCCGCAATGGTCCCTTCCCTCCAGTGCCGGGTCGGGCATCGAGCTGATGCCGGTCCCGTCGGAGCGCGCGGGTCGTCCCGCGATGGCCCCGTCGTGCCGACGGGCCGTGCCTCAGGACGGCGCCGACGCGGTCCTCGCCGGTACGCCGACCGCGGACGAGTCGGAGGCGACGTCGCGGACGACGACGGCGCCGGCTCCGATCCGCACACGGTCGCCGACGGTCACGTCCCCGACGATCGTCGCGCGGGCGCCGATGTAGACGTCGTCGCCGATGACGGGGGTCCGGCCCTTCGACTCGCCGATGGTGACGCCGTGGTAGATGAACGCGTTCCTCCCGATGACCGTGCGCGGGTGCAGGATCACACCGCGGCCCCAGTGGGGGAGACGCAGGCCGGGCCCGACCTGAGCGGTCGGCGGCAGCTCGGCTCCGACGATCATGCGGGTCCAGACGAGGTCGGCGAGGCGGTAGACGAGGTGGAGGGGGAGTCTGGTCCTCCGAGAGCTCGAGTACTGCCCGAGTCGGAGGACGAGGACGGTGAGCCGGTCGGAGGCGTGGCCCTTGGCGGCCAGGTCCGCGCGGACGACGGCTCGGAGTTCGGCGAGATCCATGCTCCCAGTCTGGGTGGGAGCCTCGCGGGCGGGGCCGGGCCGTCGGAGATCGTCCGAGGCGTGGCGAGCATTCGCGAGCGGACGACGCGGTGGCGCCATGCGCTAGCACGTCCCGACGCGCCGCGCCCGTACTGGCCGCTCCCCGCTCGACGTGATTGCCTGATCCTGTGCCTGACCTTCCGATGTTCCCGCTCGGCTCCGTGCTCCTGCCGCACATGCCGCTCCCGCTCCGGCTGTTCGAGCCGCGGTACCTGCGGATGCTCGGCGACGTCCTCGAGGACGAGACCCTCGCGTTCGGCGTCGTGCTCATCGAGCGCGGCCAGGAGGTGGGCGGCGGCGACCAGCGGTTCGCGGTCGGTGCCCGCGCGCGCATCCTGAACATCGACGGGGCGGAGTCGTTCGTCACGCTCGACTCGGTCGGCGAGGAGCGCTTCGAGGTCGTCCGCTGGTACGAGGACGACCCGTACCCGCGCGCCGAGGTCCGGCTCCTGCCCGATCTGGAGTGGGACGAGAAGCACGCCCCCGCGCTGGCCGCGGCGGAATCGGCGGTCCGCACGGCACTGGCGGTCGCGAGCGAGTTCGTCGAGCAGCGCTACGGCGCGGTCGTCGAGCTCGCCGAGGATCCGGCCGCGCACGCCTGGCAGCTCGCCGGCGTCGCACCGGTCACCGAGCTCGACCGGCTCGCGTTCCTCCGCAGCTCCACCATGGAGGAGCTGCTGGAGTCGGTCCGGGAGCGCTCCGCCGAGGCGACCGAGTCGTTCCGCGCCGGCTGGGCCTGAGCCCTGTACCGCGTGCCGCCGTCCTGCGGCCGGCCCGTCAGTCCTCGAGGCTGACGCCGCGCTCCTCCGCCAGCGTGACCAGGTCGTCGACGACCACGAGCGCCATCCGCACCGAGCGGTCGCGGCGGTACTCCTCGTCGTCCGGGTCGATCCGAGAGGTGCGGTCGAGGGTCTCCTCGATCGACTGCGCGAGTTCGCGCCACGCGTCCTGACGGGCGTCGTCGACGAGCCTCGCGAGGTACTCCTCGTCCTGTGCCCGCCTGTGGAGGGAGTCGGCGACGAGGAGCGAGAGCCGCTCGCGGTGGTCGAGGTTGTCGACGTCGGCCGAGCGGTAGTCGTGCACGTGGTCGGAGCGGCCGCCCACCGAGGTCACGTCGGCGGCGATGCCGCGGAGGCGCTCAGCGGCCGCCTCGGACTCGCGCGCCAGCTTCTCGAGCTCCTCCGCGGCGACCACGGAGTAGCGGCCCGAGTCGAAGGGGACGTCGGCGCCGAGGCCGTCCATCAGCACCCGGTTCTTCACGGCCATCCGGCTCGCGTACTGCGCGAGCATCAGGCCCTCCTCGGCGGCCTCCTCGACGGAGGCGGGCTCGCGCGACGGGTTCTCATCGGGGTCGTACGGCTCCATCTTGAACCTGCGTCGACGCCGGAACCACACGTGCGTCACCTACATCCCGGAGCAGGCGCCCCGCCCGCCGGAGCACCCCTTCGAGAGTACCCGGCGGGCGGGCGCCGTGGTCGGCGGCTCAGGCCTCGCGCCAGTCGTCCTGCCGGAGGTGGGAGCCGGCCTGCGGCCCCATCTGCAGCATCCCGCCGTCGACGACGTACGAGGATCCGGTGATGTAGGAGGCGGCGGGAGAGGCCAGGAAGGCGACCACCGCCGCGATCTCGCGGGCGTCGCCGGGGCGGCCGAGAGGGATGCCGGGGCGGTCGAGCGTGAAGGGGTCCACGTCCTCGGCGTCGTTCATCGGCGTGGCGATCTCTCCGGGGGCGACGGCGTTGACAGTGATGCCGAGGGAGCCGAGCTCGAGCGCGGCGACCTTCAGCAGCCCGCCCAGCCCGTGCTTGGCAGCGGTGTAGGCGACGGAGCCGACCCGCGGCTGGTGCTCGTGGACACTGGTGACCGCGATGATCCTGCCGCCCGTGCCCTGTGCCGCCATGCGCCGCGCGGCGCGCTGGAGGCAGACGAACGCACCGTCGAGGTTGAGGGCGACGGTCGAGCGCCAGCTGTCGAGGCTCTGCTCGAGGAAGGGCTCGCCCCCACCCCCGCCCGCATTGCTGACGGCGACGTCGAGCCCGCCCAGTCGATCCGCGAGGTCGTCGATCACATCGCCCGCGCCCTCCAGATCCGTCGTGTCGAGGCGCGCGATCTCGGCGCGCCGGCCGAGGGAGCGCACCTCCTCCGCTGTGCCCTGCGCGCCCTCCTCGTCGCTGTGCCAGGTGATGCCGACGTCCATTCCCGCCTCGGCCAGTGCCACCGCGGTCGCCCGGCCGATGCCGGAGTCCGAGGCGGTCACCAGTGCACGGGTGGGCCGGAAGTCCCGAGGTCCCTGAGTCATGTCGTCTCCTGTCTCGATCGAGCCGCCGATCCGGCGGACACGGATCGATCCCATCAGCGGCTCCGGAGCGCTCGGGAGCCGGTTGACAGGTCCGGGCTCGCGCGTGACGCGTGGCGGTGTCCCCGCTGAGCGCCCCGATCGCGTTGACTGGGCGGATGGATCACCGGCGCATCTCGGTCGTCGTCCCCGTGAAGGACGACGCCCGCCACCTCGAGCAGCTGCTCGAGCTCCTCCGCGAGCAGACGCTCGCTCCGTTCGAGATCGTCGTCGTCGACGACGGCAGCACCGACGACAGCGCCGCCGTCGCGCGGGCGGCGGGCGCGCGGGTGGTGCGGCACGACGGCGCCGGGATCCCGGCGAGCACGGCGCACGGCTTCGACGAGGCGCACGGCGACGTCCTCGCGCGGCTCGACGCCGACTCCCGCCCGGGACCCGACTGGCTGGCGCGCCTGGCCGGCCACTTCGCCGATCCCGAGGTCGGAGCGGTGACCGGTCCCGGACGCTTCGACGAGCTCGGTCCGATCGCCCGGGTGATCGCGCGGGTCGCCTACATGGACGCCTACTTCGTGCTGATGGGGTCGGCGCTGGCCAACTGGCCGCTCTTCGGCTCGAACTGCGCCGTCCGCCGGTCGGCGTGGGAGGAGATCGCGGAGGAGATGCACCGGCACGACGCCTACGTGCACGACGACGTCGAGATCAGCGTGCACCTGGGACTCCGGCACCGGATCGTGCTCGACCGCCACCTCGAGGTCGGCATCTCGGCGCGCCCGTTCGGCGCCTTCGCCGACATGCTCCGCCGCTTCGACCGCGCTCTGCACACGCTGGCGCGGCACCCCGGGATGGGGTCGTCCCTGCAGCGCTGGACGCACCGGGTGCGTCGGACCCACCGCGACCACCTGCGGGCGACGGCCGCGGCGCGACGCGAGGGCTAGGCGCGCTCGGACGCGGGGCGCCCCTCCTTCGGCATCGCCCAGACCGCGGCGAGCATGCCCACGGCGAGGACCGTGAGCGCGATGCAGACGAAGCGGGTGCCCTCGGCGAGGTCCGCCGGTGCGGGGACGCCGCCGCCCGCCTTCGCGTTCACGATCGCGCCGAAGACGGCCACGGCGACGGCGCTGCCGATGTTCCGGGCGAAGAAGTTGGTCGAGGAGACCACTCCGCGCTCGTTCCAGTCGACGCTCGACTGCGCCCGGATCAGCGTCGGAGTCGCCACGAGCCCCATGCCGGCGCCGATCAGCACGCAGAAGCCGGCGATCTCCCACAGCGTCGAGGAGGAGCCGAGCAGGATGGTCAGCGCCGTGCCGATCACGACGAGCCCCGCTCCGAGGAAGCCGGTGTTGCGGAAGCCGATGCGCAGGTAGAGCCGGCCCGACAGGCTCGCCGCGACCGGCCAGCCGAGCGTCATCGCGGCGACGGCGAAGCCCGCGCCGAGGGCGGAGCTGCCGAGAACGCCCTGCGCGAAGGTCGGGAAGTACGAGGTGACGCCGAGCGTGATCGCGCCGACGGTCACCGAGACGAGGCTGGTGGAGATCAGCACGCGCCGCGTGAGGACCCAGAGGGGGAGGACCGGGGCTGCCGCACGCCGCTCGATCGCGACGAAGCCGGCGAACGCGAGGGCCGAGACGACGAACACGCCGACTCCGGCGGGGGAGAGCCACGGCCAGGCGCTGCCGCCCTCGAGCAGTCCGAGGATGAGCAGCGCGGTGCCGACGGCGAGCACGGAGGCGCCGGCCACGTCGATCCGCTGCTTCTCGCCCCGCGTGGTCTCGCGGAAGCTGCGGATCAGGAGGAACGCCGCCAGGAGGCACAGGGGGATGTTGACGAGGAAGATGCCGCGCCAGGCGCCCAGGTCCGAGAGCACGCCGCCGAGGGTCGGCCCGACGACCGAGGAGATGCCCCAGACGCTCGCCAGGTAGCCCTGGGTCTTCGCGCGTTCGGCGACCGTGTAGATGTCGCCGGCGATGGTGATGCCCATCGGCTGGATCGCTCCGGCCCCCAGTCCCTGCAGAGCCCGGAACGCGATGAGCGCGGGCATGCTCCAGGCGAGGCCGCACAGGAGCGAGCCGACCAGGAACAGCGCGATGCCGATCAGCATGATGGGCTTGCGCCCGATCACGTCGGCGAGCTTGCCGTAGAGGGGGACGGAGACGGCCTGGGCCAGCAGGTAGATCGAGAACAGCCAGGGGAACTGCTCGAAGCCGCCGAGGTCGGCGACGATCGACGGCACGGCCGTCGAGAGGATCGTGGCGTCGAGGGCGACCAGAGCGGTCGAGATCATCAGGGACAGCAGGATCGGGCCGCGCTCCGAGCGCAGTCCGACACTCGCGCGGGTGGGGGCGTCGGTCACTCTGTCCAGGCTATTCCATAGCCGGGGGATGGAAGCGGGGCGGAGAGGATCCGCTCCGGGGCTCGGTAGACTGGCGGCATGGAACTCGTTCTCTGGCTCGTCGTGTCCGCCATCGCCGGTGTCGGCCTCGTCTCCGGTGTCGCGGCTCTCATCGCCATGACGCGGGCTCCCTGGTCGGCCGACAAGTAGCCTCCCGGCCGGCCTCGCGCCGGCACTACTCGTAGATCCGCACCACGCTCCACTGCGGATCCGTCGACGCGACCACGTCGAGCACGAACGCTCCGCCGGTCTCGAGGTCCGTCGCCTGGAAGCGCCAGCCGCCGATGCTCACCGGCGTGCGCCCGAACGTCGGTGGGAACCCCTCGAGGGGCGCCCACCACTCGCTCGTGCAGGTCCACACCGTCGGCCGGTCGGTCACGCGGTAGCTCCCGCCCCGCCACTCGAGCGCGATCGGCACTCCCTCGCCGTCGGTCGAGACCAGCGCCGTCTCGTCGATCACCGCCATCGTCGTGCTCCCGTTCACTCGCCGGACCCGGTTGGCCGTTCGAACATGTGTTCGATAGTCTGCGAGTGTACGCCGCGGCGCTCGTGCTCGCCACGGCCGCGGATCGACCGGTGGGAGGCGCGATGATCGAGTGGAGTCCGCTCCAGATGCTGCGCAGCAGCGGGCAGGACGAGTGGGTGATGGTCGACGCCCTGCGCACCGGCAGGATCGGCCTGGTGCGCCGCATCGAGACCGGCCCGTACCGCGAGACCTGGTTCCGCGCGGTCACCTGGGCGGCCGAGCCGGAGAAGCGGACGCTCGTGGGCTACTCCCGCTCGATGGACACCATCGCGGCCGCCCTGTGGGCCCATCAGCCGCCGACGGCGCAGGAGAAGCCGTTCCCCGGCTACCCGCCCTCGCGGCCGTCGTCGTGACTCCTCCCGCGATCAGGGGCCCGGCCGTCCCCGCGACGGCGGCCTCCGTGTCCGCCACGGGGGAGAATGGCCCGATGCTCCTCGCACTCGTCGGCGGCCCCACCGGGGCGTGGCGGGCGGTCGACCCCGTCGGCGGCGCCGAGGCCGGGAGCGGTCGGGGTCCGGGCGAGCTGGCGGCGTTCGTCCGGGAGCGGGAGCCGGAGCGCCCGCGCTGGGTGTGGGACGACACCGCGCGGTGGTACCCCGCACTGCTGTCGGCCGGGGTGGTCGTCGCCCGGTGCCACGACCTCCGGCTGGCCCGCGCGATCCTCCGCCGATCCGTCGCCGCCGCCGGATCGGCTCTCGCGCGCTCGCCCCTCGACCCGTGGGACGCGGGAGCCGCAGCCCCCGCCGCGCTGGACACGCTGATCGGGTTCGAGGAGGCGGCGGGCGGCTCCGACGAGCTCGACCCCGTCCTCGAGCTCGCCCGTCAGGAGGAGGCGCTCGCCGGCGCCGTCGAGGCCGGCCGGCTCCGCCTGCTGCTCGCCGCCGAGTCCGTCGGCGCGCTGATCGCGCGCGAGATCGCCCATGCAGGACTGCCCTGGCGCGCCGACGTGCACGACCGGGTGCTCACCGGGATGCTCGGCCCCCGCCCGCTCTTCGGCGGCCGCCCGGCCAGGCTGGAGGCGCTGGCCGGCCGCCTGCGCGACGCGCTCGGCGCGCCCGAGCTCAACCCCGACTCGCCCGCCGAGCTCCTCAAGGCGCTGCGACGCGCGGGACTGCCGGTCGAGTCGACGCGCTCCTGGGAGCTGCAGTCCATCGAGCACCCCGCGGTGCCGCCGCTCCTGGAGTACAAGAAGCTCTCCCGCCTCCTCACCGCCAACGGCTGGGCCTGGCTCGACGCGTGGGTGCGCGACGGGCGGTTCCGCCCGGAGTACGTGGTGGGCGGCGTCGTCACCGGCCGCTGGGCGACCTCGGGCGGAGGGGCGCTGCAGCTGCCGCGGCAGATCCGCGCCGCGGTCACCGCGGACACGGGCTGGAGCCTCGTGGTCGCGGATGCGGCGCAGCTCGAGCCGCGCATCCTCGCCGCGCTCTCGGGCGACTCGGCCATGGCCGCCGCGGGGCGGGGCCGCGACCTCTACCAGGGCATCGTCGACGCCGGCGTGGTCCCCGATCGACCGCGGGCGAAGGTCGCGATGCTGGGGGCGATGTACGGAGCGACGAGCGGCGAGGCCGGGCGGCTGCTCCCGAGGCTGGCCCGCGCCTACCCGCGCTCGGTCGCACACGTCGAGGCGGCGGCGCGGGCGGGGGAGCGCGGCGAGAGCGTCTCGACGCGGCTCGGGCGCAGCTCGCCTCCCGGGCCCGAGGGGCTCTCGACCGATGCGGCGCGAGCGCGCGAGTGGGGGCGCTTCACCCGCAACTTCGTGGTGCAGGGGACCGCGGCCGAGTGGGCGCTGTGCTGGATGGGCGAGCTGCGGGCACGACTGCGAGCTGAGGGCGGCGCGGTCGGCCGGGCGCACCTCGTCTACTTCCTGCACGACGAGGTGATCGTGCACGCTCCCGCCGACGCCGGCGAGCGGGTCGCCGCGATCGTCCGCGAGGCGGCGGTGCGCGCCGGACGCTCGCTCTTCGGGGAGGGCGAGGTCGACTTCCCGGTCACCGTCGCCGTGGTCGACTCCTACGACCAGGCGAAGTGAGGCGCGGGCTCAGTACCAGTGCGGCGAGCGGCTGTTCCAGCTCGACCACGCGTTGCAGGGCGAGCCGTAGGCGCTCTTGATGTAGGAGAGCCCCCAGTCGACCTGCGTCGCCGCGTTCGTCTGGTAGTCGGCTCCCGAGTTGGCCATCTTGCTCGCCGGCAGGGCCTGGGGGATGCCGTAGGCGCCGGAGGAGCGGTTCAACGCGTTCCAGCGCCATCCCGACTCGCCGTTCCACAGCGGGATGAGGCATCGGTCGACCTGGTCCGCGCCCCAGCCGAAGCGGCCGACGGCGGTGCGGGCGTAGGCCTGGGCCTGCGCGGGGGAGAGGCCGTCGGTGCGGCCGGCGTAGGTGCCGAGGGCGGCGATGGTCTTGGCGGAGCTGTTGCGCGCGCCTGTCGGGTCGTCGTCGCCGAGCTCGACCGGGCCGCCGCCGCCACCGCCTCCGCTGTTGGAGGGCGCTGCCGGAGCCGCGGCCGCGGCGGGGGCCGACGCCGCGCGCTGGCGGGCGGCCTCGGCCTCGGCGGCGAGGCGGGAGAGGCGCTGCTGCTCCTCGAAGGCCGACTTCGCGTCCTGGCCGTCGGCGTACTCCCGCTCGACCTCGGCGGTGGTGTTCTTGAGCGAGGCGAGCTGGGTGTAGAGCTCCTGGCTGTACTTCTCCTGGTCGGCGACCTTGGCGTCGGCCTCGGCCTGAGCGGAGCGGGCGGCCGAGAGCGCGTCGGCCGCGGCAGAGGCGAGGGAGACGCGCTCGCCCCGGGCCTGCTCGGCCTGGGCGGCGAGGGAGACGGCCTGGTTCTCGGTCGACTGCGCCGCGGTCTGGAGCCGGCTGGTCTGCTGGGTGAGCTGCGTCATGGTGCCGAGGCGGTAGAGCAGCTCGCTCGACGCGTCGCCGCCGATGAGGAGGTTCAGCGTCGCATCGGTCCCGCCGTTGCGGTAGAGCTGCGCGGCGAGGCGGCCGGCCTGCTCCTTCGCGGCGTCGGCGTCCGAGCGGGCGGCGGAGGCCCGCTCCTCCAGGGCGCTCACGCGCTGGGTCGCCTCGTCGAGAGCGCTCTGCGCGGCGTCCGCCTCGGCGGCGCGGCTGATGGCGGCGTCGGTGAGAGCGGCGGCCTGGTCGCGCAGGTCGGCGAGGAAGGCGGTGATGCGGTCGACCTCGGCGGCGGTGGCGCTCTCGCTCGACTTCGCGGCTTCGACATCGGACCACGAGGGGTAGTCGGACGGGTCGTAGGCGGCGGACGCGGAGAGCGGTGCGGCGAGGGCGGCGCACAGGACGAGGACCGTGCCCGCTCCGGCGGCGACGAGGCGCCGGCGCGCCCGGGAGGGGACGCGGAGACCGAGGGGGGTGCGGGACATGCGAACCACCCTAGGCGACGGCACCCGTGCCTGTCTCGTCCCGGCTCGAGGCGCGACGGCCCCGGCGGGGACGCTCGAGGGCGTACCCGCGGACGCCCCGTCCCGGCCCGTCGCCCGTGAGCTCGTCGCGGGCCGCCACGAGGAGGCGACGCAGGGACTCCTCCCGCACGCGGGCGGCGATCGCGGCGAGGCGGCGCTGCGGGTGCGGGTCCTCCTCCTCCGCCTGCTCGTCGGCGGTGGCGGGCAGCGCGCTCTCGTACGCGTCGAGGACGGCGGCGAGGTCGGCGCCGGACAGGCTCGACGCCAGCATCACCCGGTCGAGGACGTCGTCCCAGTCCTCCTCCGGGGACGCTCCGTCACCCGTCAGCCAGGCGGCGGCCTCCGTGCGGCCCTCGTCGGTGAGCGCGTGCAGGGGGAGGCCGTCGTCGGTGGACCCGGCCGAGACGACGAGGCCGCGCTCGCGCAGGCGCTCGAGCGTCGAGTAGATCTGGCCGACGTTGACCCGCGGCCGGTGCGCGGCACGGTCGAGGAGCTCGGCGTGCAGCTGGAGGCCGTAGGCGGGGCCGAGCGTGAGCAGGGCGAGCAGGCCGTCGCGGACGGACACGGTGCTCCTCCCGGCGGGCGTCTGGCGGTGTGCGGCGTCCGGCGGCGCGGACGACCCGAGTATAGGCAGGAGCCGGACGCGGCCGGTCGAGCAGGCGCGGCGAGCCGCCTTGACGGAGGTCCGCCGCTCCTGCATGATCGGGCGTGGTGGCACGTCCGCCGTCATAATCGAAGAAGGCGCACCGCAGAGTGTTCCGTGGTCCGGGTCGTTGGGGAAGACGCACCGGGACGAACGGAGGACACCATGGTGGCGCAGCAGACTCGGGGTGTGCTCTTCGTGCACTCCGCCCCCCGCGCGCTCTGCCCCCACCTCGAGTGGGGGACAGGTCGCGCTCTCGGTCGTGCCGTGAACTTCGCCTGGATCGAGCAGCCCGTGCTCCGCAGCACGCTGCGCGCCGAGTTCGCCTGGGAAGGCCCTGTCGGAACCGGTGCGGTCATCGCGTCCGCCCTCCGCGGCTGGGCCGACGTCCGCTACGAGGTCACCGAGGAGCCCTCGCCCGGCGTCGACGGCGGCCGCTGGATGCACACGCCCGAGCTCGGCATCTTCTACGCCCAGACCGACAGCGCGGGCAACACCGTCGTGCCCGAGGACCGCATCCGCTCCGCCATGGAGCTCGCCGGCGCCGACCCCATCGAGCTGCACCGCGAGCTGCGCCTCGCCCTCGGCCAGGCCTGGGAGGACGAGCTCGAGCCCTTCCGCTACGGCGGCGATTTCGCCCCCGTCGTCTGGATGCACGGGGTCGGGTGAGCTGATCCGACGCCGTTCCCTGTGCGGCGTCGCGCGGTCGGCTCGGGGAGGTGGTCGGCTTCCGTAGGGCGTCTCGCGTTCGGCGACGCGGATAAGCTGACGATCGTCGGATACGCCTCGCGGGTGCTGCTCGCGCCTCAGGCATCGGCGACCTGGACGTCGGCAGGGGCCACACGAGCCGGCAGAGGGCGGCGTGGTCCTTGCGCGGTCGCCCGCACCGATGTTCTGCACGACACGATCGGACCGAGCCGCGGCGAAGCCCGCGCTCCCCTCGAGCTCAGCTGCGTGAACCGAAGCGTCCGACCCGAGTCGCGGCGAAGCCCGCGCTCCCACTCGGACAGCTTCCGTGATCGGAGCATGCGACCCGAGTCGCGGCGAAGCCCGCGCTCCCACCAGCACGGTGTGGCCACCAGCGCCGACCCGCACGGTGGTGCAGGTCCCTCGCGACACGAGGCGTATCCGGGGATCCGCGTTCCAGCGGATCACCGTCGCCGCACCGCACCGGCCCTCGGAGACCCGACCCCCCTCCCCAGCGGACGCGCCTGCGCCGCGCAAGGAGCGGCGCAGCCCGCTCTCCGAACGGTGGAGCGGGGCTACGCCCCGCTACACCGTCCGGAAAGCGGCAACAGCATTGTGCCCCCCGAACCCGAACGAGTTCGAGATGGCGACCAGCGGTCCGTCGCCGAGGGCGCGGGGGCTGGTGACGACGTCGAGGAGGATCTGGGGGTCCTGCTCGAAGAGGTTGATGGTGGGAGGTGCGGTGCGCTCGTGGAGGGCGAGCACGGTGAAGATGGCCTCGAGCGCGCCGGTGCCGCCGAGGAGGTGGCCGGTGGCCGCCTTGGTCGCGGAGACGGCGATGTTCGGGAGGTGGTCGCCGAAGACGCGCAGCAGGGCGCGGTACTCGGCGATGTCGCCGACCGGGGTGCTCGTCGCGTGGGCGTTGACGTGGGTGACGTCGGTGAGCGCTGCTCCGGCCTGCTCGAGGGCGCCGATCATGGCGCGGGCGGCGGCGGAGCCCTCGGGGTCCGGTGCGGTGATGTGGTACGAGTCGCTGGTGACGGCGCCGCCGGCGAGCTCCGCGTAGATGCGGGCTCCGCGGGCGAGGGCGTGCTCCTCGGTCTCGAGGATGAGCGTCGCGGCGCCCTCTCCGAGGACGAAGCCGTCGCGGGAGACGTCGTAGGGGCGCGAGGCGGTCGCCGGGTCGTCGTTGCGGCGCGAGAGTGCCTGCATCGACGCGAAGGCGGCGATCGGGAGCGGGTGGACGACCGACTCCGTGCCGCCGGCGATGACCACGTCGGCGAGGCCGAGCTGCATGTGCTCGTAGGCGTTCGCGAGGGCCTCGGTGCTGGAGGCGCAGGCCGACACGTCGGTGCGGGCGTAGGCGCGGGAGGGGATGGCCATGCTGATCGCGGCGGCGGCCGCGTTGGGCATGAGCATCGGGATGGTCATCGGCAGGACCCGGCGGGGACCGCGCTCGCGGAGGGTGTCCCACGCGTCGACGAGGGTCCAGAGGCCGCCGATGCCGGTCGAGTAGTCGACGCCCACGCGGAGCGGGTCGACGTCGGTGATGCCGGAGTCGGCCCAGGCCTCGCGGGCCGAGATGAGCGCGAACTGGCTGGAGGGGTCGAGGCGCTTCGCCTCGGGGCGGGAGAGCACCTCCTCCGGGCGCACCTTCGCCTGGGCGGCGAAGGTGACCGGGATGTCGTACTGGGCGACCCAGTCCTGCTCGAGGGAGCGGACACCTGATTCGCCGGCGAGGAGTGCGTTCCAGGACTCCCGGGCGGTCCCGCCGAGGGGAGTGCTGGCACCGATTCCGGTGACGACGATCTTCTTGGTCATGACGAGCTTCTCTGTTCCGTGGGGATGGGTGCCGGGCTCACCCCGGCCGACGGTCGCCGGCCGGGGTGTCCGCCACGAGGACGGGGTGCGCGGGCGTCGACTACTCGGACGCCTTGACGATGAAGCGGACCGCGTCGCCGACCGTCTTGAGGTTCTTGACCTCGTCGTCCGGGATCTTCACGTCGAACTTCTCCTCGGCGTTGACGACGATGGTCATCATCGAGATGGAGTCGATGTCGAGGTCGTCGGTGAACGACTTGTCCATCTCGACGGAGTCGGTGGCGATGCCCGTCTCGTCGTTGACAAGCTCGGCCAGGCCGGCGAGGACTTCTTCGTTGGACAGTGCCATGGTTCTCTCCTTGGGGGTTCTTCGGGTGTTCGTCAGTGACCGTAGGTCAGTTTAGGGGTGGGGTCGCGCCGGTCAGGGGAGCACCACGACCTGCGCGCCGAACACCAGTCCGGCGCCGAAGCCGATCTGCAGCGCGAGTCCGCCGTGCAGCTCCGGGTGCTCCTCGAGCAGGCGGTGGGTGGCGAGCGGGATCGACGCGGCGGAGGTGTTGCCGGTGGTCTCGATGTCGCGGCCGATCGCGACGGTCTCGGGCAGCTTCAGCTGCTTCGCGAGCTCGTCGATGATGCGCATGTTCGCCTGGTGCGGGATGAAGGCGGCGAGGTCCTCGGGCTGGACGCCCGCCTCCGCGAGCGCCTGCTTGGCGACCTTGGCCATCTCCCAGACCGCCCAGCGGAAGACCGACGGGCCGTCCTGGCGGAGGGTGGGCCACTCGGCGGTGCCGTCGCGGTAGGCCGCGAGCGGGTTGTCCATGCCGACGGTGTCCCACTTCGAGCCGTCCGATCCCCAGACGGTCTTCGAGATGCCGGCGGAGTCGCTGGGGCCGACGACCGCGGCGCCCGCGCCGTCGCCGAGGAGGAAGGAGATGCTGCGGTCGGTCGGCTTGACCAGCTCGGACAGCTTCTCGGCTCCGACGACGAGCACGTACTCGGCCAGGCCGGAGCGGATGAAGGAGTCCGCCTGGGCGATGCCGTAGGTGTAGCCGGCGCAGGCGGCCGAGATGTCGTAGGCCGGGGCGGGGTTCGCGCCGATGCGGTCGGCGAGGAGCGCGGCCAGCGACGGGGTCTGCACGGTGTTGCTGATCGTGGAGACGAGCACGACGCCGATCTGGTCCGGGCGGATGCCCGCCTTCTCGATCGCTTCGAGGGAGGCGGCGGTCGCGAGGTCGACCGCGTGGACGTCGGCGGAGGCGCGGCGGCGCTCGATGATGCCGGTGCGCTGGCGGATCCACTCGTCGGAGGAGTTGATCGGCTCGATCAGGTCGTCGTTCGGGACGACGAGGTCGCCGCGGGCCGCGCCGATGCCGAGGATCCGGGTGTACGCGCTGCCGCTGGACTGGGTGAGGGAAGGGGTCGTCATGGGGTCTCTCCTGCTAGGCGGCGTGCTCGTCGAGGAAGGCGCGGGCGGCGTCCACGTCGTCGGGGGTCGTGATGGCGATGCTCGGCACGCCCTTGAGGCCGCGCTTGGCGAGGCCGACCAGCGCGCCGGCGGGTGCCAGCTCGATGATCCCGGTGACGCCCGCGTCGGCGAAGGCCGCCATGCAGAGGTCCCAGCGGACGGGGGAGGCGACCTGGCCGACGAGCAGCTCGAGGAACGCGGCGCCGGAGTCGACGACCGACCCGTCGCGGTTCGTCCAGAGCCGGAGCGTCGGGTCGGAGGGGGTCAGCCCGGAGGCGACGCCGGCGAGGGAGTCGCGGGCGGGCGCCATGTAGCGGGTGTGGAAGGCACCGGCCACCTGCAGCGGGATCACGCGGGTCCCGCGCAGCGGCTCCGCCTTGAGGGCCTCGAGCGCGTCGACCGCCCCGGCGACGACGATCTGCCCGCCGCCGTTGTAGTTGGCCGGCTCGAGGCCGAGCTCGTCGAGCCGGGTGATCAGGGCCTGCTCGTCGCCGCCGAGGACCGCGCTCATCGCGGTCGGCTCGGCGGCGGCCGCAGCGGCCATGGCGCGGGCGCGCTCGCGGACGAACACCAGCGCGTCGGCCTCGGTGAGGACTCCGGCTCCGGCGGCCGCGGTGATCTCGCCGACCGAGTGGCCGGCGATGCCCGCGATGCGCTCGCGGCGTCCGCCCTCGAGGAGGGCGGCGAGGCTCACGAGGCCCGCGGAGACGATCAGGGGCTGGGCGACCGCGGTGTCGCGGATGGTGTCCGCGTCCGAGACGGTGCCGTGCGCGGCGAGGTCGATGCCGACCGCCTCCGAGTGCGCGGCGACCTGCTCGGCCACGGAGGGGATCTCGAGCCAGGGCGCGAGGAATCCGGGGGTCTGGGAGCCCTGACCCGGGGCGACGACGACGATCACGGTATCCAGTCTTCCGATCTGCGCCCGCTCGTGCGGCGCGTGGAGCCACTGACAAAGCACAAAGAGCTTGTCGCGGGTCTACAAGTGTTCAGGGGTGGGGGGTTCAGCGAGCAGGGAGCTTCAGTGAGCAGGGAGCTTCAGTGAGCAGAGGGCTTCAGTGAGCAGAGGGGCTCAGCGGCGGGACGGCTTCCGGCGGACGGCGCCGTCCGGGTCGCTCATGGAGCCGAGGATGAGGGCGGACTGGAGGATAAGCGCCTCGCGGGCGCCCGTCGCGTCCCAGCCGATCACCTCGGCGACCCGCTTGAGGCGGTAGCGCACTGTGTTCGGATGCACGAACAGCTCGCGGGCGGTCGCCTCGAGGGAGCGGCCGTTGTCGAGATAGGCCCACAGCGTGGTCAGCAGCTCGGTCGAGTGCTTCTGCAGGGGCCGGTAGATCTGCGTGATGAGGCTCTGCCGGGCGAGCGGGTCGCCGGCGAGGGCGCGCTCGGGAAGGAGGTCGTCGGCGTTGACCGGTCGCGGTGCGTTCCGCCAGGAGCGGGCGACCGCGAACCCCGCGAGTGCCGCGCGGGCGCTGCGGGACGCTTCGACCAGGGTCGGCACCTCGTGGCCGAGGACGAGGTGGCCCGTCCCGAAGCCGGGCTCGAGCGCCTCCGCGATCTCGAGGAACGCGACCGGCGGACCGGTCTCCTCCGTGGCGTTCTCGCTCGGCTCGGCGCGGCCGATGACCAGGACGAGACGGCTGCCCTGCACGCCGATCAGCACGTCGGCGTCCATGTGCCGGGCCGTGCGGCGCAGCTGGTCGACGTCGAGCATCTTGGGAGCGGTGCCCACCAGGACGGCGACCTCGCCGTGGCCGTGCCAGCCGAGGGCGGCGATGCGGCTGGGCAGCTCGTCGTCGGCCTCGCCCGTGAGGATCGAGTCGACGACCAGCGCCTCCAGGCGCGCGTCCCAGAGACCGCGGGCCTCGGCGGCGCGCGCATAGACGTCGGCCGCGGCGAAGGCGATCTCGCGCGAGTAGAGCAGGATCGCCTCGCGGAGGTCCTCGCCGCCGTTCTTGATCCGGTCCTCGACGACCTCGACGGTCACCTTGATCAGCTGCAGCGTCTGCGTCAGCGACACGGAGCGCAATAACTCGCGGGGAGCTGCTCCGAACACGTCCGCCGCGATCCACGGCGTGGCCGACGGGTCGTCGAACCACGAGATGAACGACGTGATACCGGCCTGCGCGACGAGGCCGACCGCCGAGCGCCGGCCGGGGGGCATGCTGCCGTACCAGGGCAGCGTGTCCTCGAGGCGCTTGATCGTCTGGGTCGAGAGCTCACCGGCGAGGGTGCGCAGCCAGGCGAGGGTCTGCTCCTTCGTGCGGGGAGCGCCCGGCCGGGTGGCCGGACGCTCCGCCGCAGGAGCAGGACCCCGCGCACTCGACGGTGCGGGTTCCTGCGAGAGCACGGACTCGTCCGTCAGCTCTCGCCGCCCGCGTTGCCGGTGGTGCCGGCGTTGACGTCGAGGAGGCGGTACTTCTCGATCGCCTGGACCGCGAGCGAGGGGTCGACCTCGCCGCGCTTGGCGAGCAGCTGCAGCGTCCGCACGACGACCGAGGGGCCGTCGATCTGGAAGTAGCGCCGCGCCGCTGCACGGGTGTCCGAGAAGCCGAAGTCGTCCGCGCCGAGCGTCGCGAAGTCGCCCGGGATGAACTGGCGCAGCTGGTCCGGGACCTGGTGCGAGAAGTCCGAGACGGCGACGAAGGGACCCTTCGCGTCCGCCAGCTTCTGCGTCACGTACGGCACCTGCTCGGCGTCCTCGGGGTGGAGGAAGTTGTGCTGCTCGGCCTTGATGCCGTCGCGGCGCAACTCGTTCCACGAGGTGACCGACCAGACGTCCGCCGAGACGCCCCAGTCCTCCGCGAGGAGCTTCTGCGCCTCGATCGCCCACGGCACCGCGACGCCCGAGGCGAGGAGCTGGGCCTTCGGCCCGTCCCACTGGCCCCAGGAGATGCGGTGGATGCCGCGGACGATGCCCTCGACGTCGACGTCCTCCGGCTCCTTCGGCTGCACGATCGGCTCGTTGTAGACCGTGATGTAGTACATGACGTTCGGGTCGGTGTGCTTCCCGCCGTACATGCGCTCGAGTCCGGACTGCACGATGTGCGCGATCTCGTACCCGTAGGCCGGGTCGTAGCTCACGACGGCCGGGTTGGTCGCCGCGAGGATCGGGGAGTGCCCGTCCGCGTGCTGGAGGCCCTCACCGGTCAGCGTGGTGCGCCCCGCGGTGGCGCCGATCATGAAGCCGCGCGACATCATGTCGCCGGCCGCCCAGATCGCGTCGCCCGTGCGCTGGAACCCGAACATCGAGTAGAAGACGTAGACCGGGATGAGCGGCTCGCCCTGCGTCGAGTAGGAGGTGCCGATCGCGGTGAACGCCGCGAGAGCGCCCGCCTCGTTGATGCCGACGTGGAGGATCTGTCCCTGCGGGCTCTCCTTGTAGGCCAGGAGGAGCTCGCGGTCGACCGACGTGTAGTGCTGGCCGCGGGGGTTGTAGATCTTCGCGTTCGGGAAGAACGCGTCCATGCCGAAGGTGCGCGCCTCGTCCGGGATGATCGGGACGACGCGGTTGCCGAAGTCCTTCGAGCGGAGGATGTCCTTCAAAATGCGGACGAACGCCATGGTGGTGGCGATCTCCTGCGTCCCGGAGCCCTTCTTGCCGACCGCGTACGCCGAGTCCTCGGGGAGGTTCAGCTGCGTGTACTTGGAGCGGCGCTCGGGGAGGTAGCCGCCGAGCGCGCGGCGGCGCTCCTGCAGGTACTCGATCGCCTCGTCGTTCTGACCGGGGTGGTAGTACGGCGGGAGGTACGGGTTCTCCTCGAGCTGCGCGTCCGTGATCGGGATGCGCATGGTGTCGCGGAACGACTTGAGGTTGTCCAGCGTCATCTTCTTCATCTGGTGGGTCGCGTTGCGGCCCTCGAAGCTGCGGCCGAGCCCGTAGCCCTTGATGGTGTGGGCGAGGATGACGGTGGGCTGGCCCTTGTGCTCGGTCGCGGCCTTCATGGCCGCGTAGATCTTGCGGTAGTCGTGGCCGCCGCGGCGCAGGCCCCAGATCTGCTCGTCGGAGTAGCCCTCGACGAGCTTCTTGGCGCGGGGGTCGCGGCCGAAGAAGTTCTCGCGGACGTAGGCGCCGTCCTCCGTCTTGTAGGTCTGGAAGTCGCCGTCGGGCGTCTTGTTCATCAGGTCGAGCAGCGCGCCCTCGGTGTCGCGGGCGAGCAGGTCGTCCCACTCGCGGCCCCAGATGAGCTTGATGACGTTCCAGCCCGCGCCGCGGAAGTACGACTCGAGCTCCTGCACGATCTTGCCGTTGCCGCGCACGGGTCCGTCGAGGCGCTGGAGGTTGCAGTTGACGATGAAGTTCAGGTTGTCGAGGCCGTCGTTCGCGGCGACCTGGAGCTGACCGCGCGACTCGACCTCGTCCATCTCGCCGTCGCCGAGGAACGCCCAGACCTGCTGGTCGGAGGCGTCCTTGATGCCGCGGTTGGTGAGGTACTTGTTCGCCTGCGCCTGGTAGATGGCGTTGATCGGGCCGAGGCCCATCGACACCGTGGGGAACTGCCAGAACTCCGGCATGAGGCGCGGGTGCGGGTAGCTGGAGAGCCCGCCCCCCTGGTGCGACTTCTCCTGGCGGAAGCCGTCGAGCTGGTGCTCGCTCAGGCGTCCCTCGAGGAAGGCGCGCGCGTACGGGCCGGGGGAGGCGTGGCCCTGGATGAAGATCTGGTCGCCGCCGCCCGGGTGGTCCTGGCCGCGGAAGAAGTGGTTGAAGCCGACCTCGTACAGCGAGGCGCTCGACGCGTACGTCGAGATGTGGCCGCCGACCCCGATGCCGGGACGCTGCGCGCGGTGCACGAGGATGGCCGCGTTCCAGCGGATCCACGCGCGGTAGCGGCGCTCGACGTCCTCGTCGCCCGGGAAGTCGGGCTCGTTCTCGGGCGCGATGGTGTTGATGTAGTCCGTGGTGGGCACCATCGGCACGCCGAGGTGGAGCTCCTTGGAGCGCTTGAGGAGGCTGAGCATGACGTCGCGCCCGCGACCCCGGCCCCGCTCCTCGACGAGCGCATCGAGCGACTCGTTCCACTCCGACGTTTCCTCGGGGTCCGAGTCCACGTGACCGACGGAATACGGGTCCTGATCGTTAACAGTCACCCTCGACCTCTCTCTGGGGGCAGATCGTGCCCGAGACATCACTCTCATGAAGCGGTGCGGATCCGCGGATCCGGGGCTCGGATGACGAGCCGCGCGCGGGCACCTCCGTCAGCCTAGCGATTCCCGTGCCCCGAACCTGGAACCGCACTGTGGTGATCCACGACGGATGGGCGCCGTCGACTGTAGGAGAGCGCCAGACGGGACGCGTCGACCGGCCCGCGATCGGGCGAGACGGGCTGTTCCTTGGAGTCTGCGCGGAGCGGGTCTAGCATTGCCCCTCGTGCTCGCGCGACTCTCGTGCGCACGGAAGGACATCGGACCGATGGCTCTCGAGAAGCTGACCCTGGCTCCCGACTTCGAACTCGCGAACCAGTACGGCGAGCGCATCCAGCTGGGCGACTTCCACGGGCGGCGCAACGTCGCCCTCGTGTTCTTCCCCCTCGCCTTCTCCGGCACCTGCACCGGCGAGTTCTGCGCGCTGCGCGAGAACCTCTCCCTCTTCGAGCACGCCGACGTGGAGCTGATCGGCATCTCGGTCGACTCCAAGCACACGCTGCGCGCCTGGGGCGAGAAGCAGGGCTACGACTTCACGCTCCTCTCCGACTTCTGGCCGCACGGCGACGTCGCCAAGCAGTACGGCGTGTTCACCGAGGCGAAGGGCTACGCGACCCGCGCGACCTTCCTCATCGACAAGGCCGGCGTCATCCGGGACACGTTCATGACGGCCCCGGGCGAGCCGCGCTCGATCGACGCCTACCGCGCCGCGATCGACGCGCTCGCCCCCGCGCACGTCTGACCCTCCGGAGGCCGATCGCGCCGGTCCTCAGCTGAGGATGTTGACGGCCCGCGAGATCACGAGGGCCAGCAGGACGAAGCCGGTGAACGCCTCGGCGATCATCAGGAGCTTCATCCGGCTCGAGAGCGGCATCGTGTCGGTCGGGCTGAACGCCATGGTGTTCGTCGTCGAGACCGAGAGGTAGTCGACGAAGCCGGGCCGCCAGTCGGCGCGCTCGGAGGAGGTCGCGGCGACCTCGGGCGCGGTGTCTCGGTAGGTGTCCTGCGGGAAGGCGAAGTCGGCCGCCGGCAGCTCGGTGCGGGGGAGCGTTCCGCGGGCGACCGGACCGCCGCGGTCGAGCTCCCAGAACAGCAGCGCGTACGCGACGACGTTGGTGACCCAGACCTGGAGCGCGGTGAGCAGCAGCGGCGGGCCGTCGGCCGTCCCGTCGACGAGGTCGACGACCACGGCGACCACGTTCACCTGGTTCGCGACGGCGAGCACGACCGCCAGGGCGATGGAGACCCCGCGCGACCAGCGCGTCTCGCTGTCGAGGCGGCGCGGGTTGACGACGAACAGGGGCACGAGCAGAGCGAGCGTGATGCCGGCGGCGACGAGGCGGACGACCGAGGTGTCGGCGCTGTGACCGGCCACGTTCAGGGCGACGGCCACGAGGATCGCGGCGGAGGCGGGCCAGCGGCTCTCGGCGCGCCGTCTCGCCCGGGAGTCGCTGTCGGCGGTCATGTGCCGAGGCTAGTGCCCGCAGGGGGCCGCTCCGCCTGCCGTAGGATCGTGTCGATCGTCCGCGGGTGCGCCCGCGACGGGGGCCTTTAGCTCAGTTGGTAGAGCGCCACGTTTACACCGTGGATGTCATCGGTTCGAGCCCGGTAGGGCCCACCCCCTCAGGCGGTCGGAGCTCCGCGTCAGCGGGACTGGCGGCGCTTGTAGGGCTTCGGCTGGCCCTTCACGATCGGGGCCCGGCCGGTCCCCTTGGAGGCCTTGGCCTTGCCTCCCGACTTCGGAGCCGCCTCCGGCTCGTCGCCGAGAGCGGCCAGCTCCTCGCGGGCCGAGGCGAGGCGCTGCCGCCCGGCCGCGGTGAGGGTCGTCGCGGCGGCACCGGGCTCGAAGAGCGGCTTGCCGAGGTCGAGCTCGACCGCGGCGACGGAGGAGTCGAGCTTCTGCCGTGAGATGCCGAGACGCTCGGCGGCGCGCACGAAGTGCAGCTCCTCGGCGACCGCCACGAAATGGCGCAGCTGGCTGATCTTCATCCCGAACCCTTCACGGCCGCTCCCTGCGGCACGACCACGGTACGCGGTCCAGGATGGGGCGCCGACCGCCGGGAGCGCCGGCGGGAGCCGCGTCGGCCCGTCGATCCGCGCCAAACCCCCCGGCGGACATTGCCGGACGGAGGCGGGGGGCCTACGTTCGCGCCCGTGGGCGGTCCCGAAGCCGGCCACGGAGAGAGGCCGACGTGGGCGCGCTCATCTACAGCTCGATCGCGTCGCTCGACGGCTACGTGAACGACGCGGACGGCGGATTCGCCTGGGCGGAGCCGCGACCCGCCGTGCACCGCTTCATCACGGAGCGCGAGGGGCGGGTGCGCACGTACCTGTACGGGCGGCGCATGTACGAGGTGATGCGCGCGTGGGAGCAGACCTGGGCCCTCGCGGAGGAGTTCGCGTTCATCCGCGACTTCCAGGAGATGTGGCGGGCGGCCGACAAAGTCGTGTACTCGACCACGCTGGAGTCGGCCGACACCCGCCGCACCCGCGTCGAGAACGGGTTCGACCCGGTCGTCGTCGCCGCGCAGGTCGGCGCCGCCGACCACGACGTCTCGATCGGCGGGCCGACCCTGGCCCGACACGCGCTGCTCGCCGGGATCGTCGACGAGGTGCAGGTCTACACGGTGCCGGTGGCGGTGGGCGGCGGGACCCACTTCCTCCCGTGCGGGTTCCACGCGCGCCTCGACCTGCGCGAGGAGCACCGCTTCGCCGACGGAACGGTCTTCACGCGCTACAGCGTGCGGCGCTGAGACCGGCTACTCGGCGCCGACCAGCGCGGCGATCCTCGAGGCGAGACGGGCGCCCTGGGCGCGTCCGGCGCGGGCGGAGGCGGCGCGGACGGCCGGGTCGAGCGAGTTCGGGCCGAAGGCGCGCACCGACTCCTCGTCGGCGTAGAGCACCTCGACCCGCGAGTCCGCGAGAGCGTCGAGCTCGCCGGTCGGGACGAGGCCCGCGCCGGGCGTGCCGACGCCCGGCAGCGGAGTGACGATCAGGACCCAGTCGGCTCCCGCGGCGAGGTCGGCGTTGCTGCCGGAGCGCACGCCGCCGTCCATGTAGCGGACGCCGTCGATGCTGACGGGAGGCCAGACCCCGGGGACGGCGCAGCTGGCGGAGATCGCGTCGACGAGGCCGACACCGCTCTCGCGGTCGAACACGCGCAGCTCGCCGGTGGCCGTGTCGACCGCGGTGATGAGCAGACGCTGCTCGGGCCAGTCGGCGTCGCCCACGCGGGCGGAGATGACGGCCCGGCGGGTGTCCTCGGGGAGCGTCTCGGCCTCGAGCGCGAGGGTGCCGATGCGGCGCCGCGCGTCCTGGGGCGAGGTCGCGCCCTCGACGGCCGCGGCGAAGAGGGCCTGGAGGCGCTCGCCGTCGACGTCCGCTCCGATCTCGGCGGACTCCTCCTGGAGCTGGGACTCGTACGACTCGTCGAGGCCGGTCCCGGTGCTCAGCTGCGCGGCGACCGCGGAGCCGGCGGAGGTGCCGATGAAGGTCGTCGACGCGTCGAGCAGGAGGCGGGCCGCCTCGGGGGAGGCGTCGGCGAGGCCGCGGAGGACGCCGAGCTCCCAGGCGATTCCGGCGAGGCCGCCGCCGGCGAGGACGAGTGCACCAGGCATGGGGGAGGTCCTTTCGATCAGGATCAGGAGGGGTCGGGCGCTGCGGTGCGCCGCAGCACCAACGCTGTCACATCGTCGTGCGCGTCGTCTGCGAGAGCGTGCAGACGTTCGAAGAGAGCGGGGTCGTCGTTGCTCCGCACCAGCTCGGCGAGGCGGTCGAGCGCGTCGAGCCGCCCGCCGAAGACGTCGAGAAGGCCGTCGCTGCAGGAGAAGAGCGCGTCGCCGGGGGCGAGCACGCGCTGCTCCTCCTCCCAGGAGACGTCGGCGGCGATGCCGAGCGGGACGCCGGTGGAGGCGAGCCGCTCCGTGGTGCCGTCGGCGCGGAGGAGGAGGGTGAGGCCGTGGCCGCTGTCCACGAACGCGACGGCGCCGCTCGCGAGGTCGACCCGGGCGATCAGCGCGGTGGCGAACATCCCGGTCGCGGTCAGATCGGGCAGGAGCTGGCGGTTCACGGCCTCGACGGCCGCCGCGGGGGAGAGCTCCGGCCGAGCCTGGAACGCGGAGCGGATCGCGGAGGCGATGATCGCCGCCGACACTCCCTTGCCCATCACATCGACCAGCTCGAGGGAGAGGTCGTCCCCGCTGCGGCGCCACGCCGTGTAGTCGCCGGCGACGTCGTGCAGCGGCGTGGTCAGCGAGTCGAGGCTCCACTCGCCGAGGTCGAGGCGCTCGGGCCAGAGCCGCTCCTGCGTCTCGCTCGCGCGTCCGGAGAAGGCGATCTCGCCCAGCTCCCGCTCCGCCCACCGGCCGAGGTCCTCGAGGATCTCGCGCTCCTCCTCCGAGAAGCCGCGCACCTCGCTGTCGATGATACAGATCGTGCCGACGCGGAGGCCGTCCCCGACGACGAGCGGGCGGCCCGCGTAGAAGCGCACGTGGGGGGATCCGGTGACCACGCCGCGGTCGGCGAACCGCGGATCGGCGGTGGCGTCCTCGACGACGAGGATGTCGCCCTGCTGGACCGTGACGTCGCACATCGAGTCGGCGCGCAGCATCCTGCTCGCCCGCGCCGAGCGCTGGGGCGACTTCGTGAACTGCGTCGTCTCCTCGAGGATGTTGATCTCGGCGAGGGGGACGCGCAGGAGCCGGCGAGCGACGCGGGTGATCCTGTCGAAGCGCTCCTGGGGGGTGCTCAGGCCGACCCCGAGCTCGGCGACCGCAGCGAGGCGGGCGCGCTCGGGCGGCCCGCTCACGTGCGGGTCCGGGCGAGCGCCCAGAGGTTCTGCCCATCGACCCTGCGGTAGGAGAACTCGGTGACGAGGGCGTGGATGAACGGGATGCCGCGGCCGGCCTCGTCCCACTCGTCCGGCATGTCGCGGGGGTCGGCGACCTCGGCGGGCGCCTCCTCGGCGGAGTCGTTGAGCGAGGCCCGCAGCTCGGCCGCGTCGACGCGGATCTCGACCAGGCAGATGATGTGCCGGTACGACCGGGCGTGCTGGACGATGTTCGAGGTCAGCTCGACCAGCGCGGTCTCGAACGACATCCGGTCGACCGGCGCGACGCCCGGCTCTTCGAGCCACAGCTCCTCGAGCGCCTCGTGGACGGCGGTGACGCCGTCCTCGGGCGGCGTGCGCACGACGAAGGAGCGCTCAGGCACGGTAGGCCTCCTCGACGGTCTCTGCGCTCCCGAGAAGGCGGTCGAGGTTGGACAGGCCGAGCACCATGGCGGGCTGCTCGCCGGCGGCGGCCACGCGCAGCTCGCCGCCCGCCTTCCGCGCCTCCTTGAGGCCGGCGACGAGGACGCCGAGCCCCGATGAGTCGAGGAACTCGACCGACGCCAGGTCGACGACCACGCGGACCTCTCCCGCCTCGAGCGCGCGCTGGAGGACCGCTTCGAGCTCCCACGCCGTGGACAGGTCGAGCCGGCCGACGGGGCGGATCACCACGATGTCGGGCTCGATCCGCTCGGTGCTGATCCTCGAGCTGGGCTCCATGGTGTCCTCCTGACGGGACGGCACGCGGTTCCGGAGGGCTCGGAGACGCGGTGAGGACGCGGTCGGGGGCGCGACCGAGGGGTTCCGGATCCGATGCGGGAGTGAATCGGGGAGTTCGTCCGCATCCGACCGTACAAGGGAACGGGGCGCCCCGTGGGAGGCGTGACCGGATCCGCGCTGCGATCCGCGATAGGCGGTCCTGCGGAGGAGGCTCCGCTCAGCCCCTCGCGGCGGCGAGAGCGTCGGCGGCGAGCCGCGCGGAGGCCTCCCGGCCGGTCAGCCAGAGCGGCACGGAGCGGGCGCGGAGCCCCGCCGACTCGAGCGCCGGGACCGCGTCCGCGTCCTCCTCGCCGACGAGCCAGGCGTCGAGGAGGCCGCCCTCGCTCCGAGCTCCGTAGTGCCGGCCGACGGCCTCGGCGGAGGTCTCGACGCCGATCGCGGCGAGGCAGGCGTCGGCCATGCCGCGCACGACCGCGCCGCCGATGACGGGGGAGACGCCCACGACGGGTGCGGAGGTCTGGCGGAGGGCGTCCGCGATCCCGGGGACGCCGAGGATGGTGCCGATCGAGACGACGGGATTGGAGGGGGCGACGAGCACCGCGTCGGTGTCGGCGATCGCCTCCAGCACGCCCGGGGCGGGACGGGCGCTCTCCACCCCCTGCTGGACGAAGCGGCGGGCGGGCGCGGACGCGCGCAGCCGCACCCACCACTCCTCGAAGTGGAGGAGCCGCACGCCCTCCCCGGGAAGCTCGACCTCGACGTGGGTCTCGACGTCCTGGTCCGACATCGGCAGCAGGCGGACCCCCAGCGGCCAGCGGGCGGTGATCCGGGCGGTCGCCTCCGAGAGGGTGAGGCCGTCGCGCAGCATCGAGCTGCGGGCGATGTGGGTGCCGAGGTCGAGATCGCCCAGGGTGAACCACGGCCAGCCGACGCCGAAGGCGGTGAGCTCGGCCGAGACCCGCTCGCTCTCGCCGGCCCGGCCCCAGCCGCGCTCGGTGTCGTTCACTCCGCCGAGCGCGTAGGTGATCGAGTCGAGGTCGGGGCAGACCTTGAGGCCGGTGAGCCACATGTCGTCTCCGGTGTTGACGACGACGGTGATCTCGCTCGCCTCGCCCCCGGCGGCCTCGAGGTCGCGGAGGTGCTCGCGGACCGCCGAGGTGAAGCGGGCGCCGCCGACGCCTCCGGCCAGGATCGTGATGCGCATCCGCCCACGCTAGCGGCACCGACGGATTCCTCCCCCGGCGAGCCTTAATGCTGCGGATCCGCGCCGGAAACACCGGGGAAACGTCGAACCCCGACGATGAAGCCCTGTCCGCGGAGCCGGGACGGTCCGTCATTGCCTTCGGGCCCGGCGGGGACCACAGTGGGTCCACGTCCCCCGCTCCTCACCGCCCGGCGGAGCACGACCGGAGCCGGACAGGGACGCCCGAGCATGGAGGTACCGATGACCATCGTCCGCGCAGCGATCACCCAGACGACCTGGACCGGCGACAAGGAGTCGATGCTCGACAAGCACGAGCAGATGGCCCGGGACGCCGCGGCCGACGGCGCGCAGATCGTCTGCTTCCAGGAGCTGTTCTACGGCCCGTACTTCGGCATCACGCAGGACAAGAAGTACTACCGCTACGCCGAGCCCGCCGACGGGCCGATCGTGCAGCGGTTCGCGGCCCTCGCGAAGGAGCTCGGCGTGGTGATGATCCTCCCGATCTACGAGGAGGAGCAGACCGGCGTCTACTACAACACCGCGGTCGTGGTCGACGCCGACGGGACGATCCTCGGCAAGTACCGCAAGCACCACATCCCGCACCTGGACCGCTTCTGGGAGAAGTTCTACTTCCGGCCGGGGAACCTCGGCTTCCCGGTCTTCGACACCGCGGTCGGCAAGGTCGGCGTCCACATCTGCTACGACCGCCACTTCCCGGAGGGCTGGCGGGAGCTGGGCCTGAACGGCGCCCACCTCGTCTTCAACCCCAACGCGACCAAGCCCGGACTGTCGAACCGCCTCTGGGAGGTCGAGGGCCCGGCGGCCGCGGTGGCGAACGGCTACTTCGTGCTGCAGCCCAACCGGGTCGGCCGGGAGGACAACGAGTACGGCGAGCTCGCGGTCGACTTCTACGGCACCAGCCAGATCATCGATCCGCGGGGGGAGTTCGTCGGCGAGCGGGGCTCGGGCGAGGCCGAGGAGATCCTGATCCGCGACCTCGAGATGGACATGGTGCAGGAGATGCGCGACGACTGGCAGTTCTACCGGGACCGCCGGCCGGAGTCCTACACCAGCATCCCGAAGCCGTGACCGCAGTTCGAGACGGGGAAGACCGATGAAGACCCTCATCACCGGCGGGACGGTCGTCAACGCGACCGGCACCGGAGCAGCAGACGTCCTGATCGACGGCGAGACCATCGCCGCGGTCCTCGCCCCCGGCTCCACGCTGCTGGGCTTCGACCTGGCGGCCCACGTGGACCGCGTGATCGACGCGAGCGGCAAGTACGTCATCCCGGGCGGGATCGACGCGCACACGCACATGGAGATGCCCTTCGGCGGCACCTCCGCCTCCGACACCTTCGAGACCGGGACGCGGGCGGCGGCCTGGGGAGGCACGACGTCGATCGTGGACTTCGTGGTGCAGTACCCGGGCGAGAGCGTCGTCGACCGGTTCCAGGCGTGGCAGGAGAAGGCGGCCGGCAACTGCGCGATCGACTACGGCTTCCACCAGATCCTCTCGGACGTGCAGGACTCCTCGCTCGTCGCGATGGACGAGCTGATGCGCGAGGGGGTGACCAGCTTCAAGCTGTTCATGGCCTACAAGGGCGTGTTCCTCTCGGACGACGGGCAGATCCTGCGGGCGTTCCAGAAGGGCGCCGAGAACGGCGCGATGATGATGATGCACGCCGAGAACGGCGCCCTCATCGACGAGCTGGTGAAGCAGACCCTCGCCGCCGGGAACACCGCGCCGTACTTCCACGGGACCTCGCGGCCCTGGCAGGCGGAGGAGGAGGCGACGCACCGGGCGATCATGATCGCCGACCTGACCGGCGCGCCGCTCTACGTCGTGCACGTGTCGGCGAAGCAGGCGGTCGAGCAGATCGCGCAGGCCCGCGACCGGGGCATGAACGTGTTCGGCGAGACCTGCCCGCAGTACCTGTACCTCTCGCTGGAGGACCAGCTCGGCGCGTCCAGTGAGCAGTGGGGCGGCTTCGAGGGCGCGAAGTGGGTGTGCTCCACCCCGTTGCGCTCGAAGGCGGAGGGGCACCAGCACCACATGTGGCAGTCGCTGCGCACCAACGACATCCAGATGGTCTCCACCGACCACTGCCCCTTCTGCATGAAGGGCCAGAAGGACATGGGCGTCGGCGACTTCTCGAAGATCCCCAACGGGATCGGCTCGGTGGAGCACCGGATGGACCTGATGTACCAGGGCGTCGTGTCCGGGCAGATCTCCCTGCCGCGCTGGGTGGAGCTCACCTCGACCACTCCGGCGCGGATGTTCGGGATGTACGGCAGGAAGGGCGTCATCCAGCCCGGAGCCGACGGCGACGTCGTCGTCTACGACCCGAACGGGCACACCTCGATCGGGATCGGCGAGGGCCGCAGCCACCACATGAACATGGACTACTCGGCCTGGGAGGGCTTCGAGATCGACGGCCACGTCGACACGGTGATCTCCCGCGGCAGGGTCGTCGTCGACGACGGCTCCTACGTCGGCACGAAGGGCGACGGGGCGTACATCCCGCGCGGTCTGAGCCAGTACCTGATCTGAGCCGGCACCCGATCCGAGCCAGCACCTGATCGAGCAGAAGGAACCCCATGGACTTCGGAGTCGTCCTCCAGACCAACCCGCCCGCCTCGCGCACCGTCGCGCTCGCCGTCCTCGCGGAGACGCACGGCTTCGACTACGCGTGGACCTTCGACTCGCACCTGCTCTGGCAGGAGCCCTACGTGATCTACTCGCAGATCCTCGAGAGGACGCACCGGATCACGGTCGGCCCGATGGTCACCAACCCCGCCACGCGCGACTGGACGGTCATCGCCTCGCTGCACGCGACGCTCAACGAGATGTACGGGAACCGCACGGTGTGCGGGATCGGACGCGGCGACTCGGCGGTGAGGGTGACCGGAGGAGCTCCGACGACGCTCAAGACGCTGCGGGAGTCGATCCACGTCATCCGCGAGCTCGCCAACAGCCGGCCGGTCGAGTACAACGGCCAGACGCTGCAGTTCCCGTGGAGCCGGGGCTCGTCCCTGGAGATGTGGGTCGCCGCCTACGGCCCGCTCGCCCTGAAGCTCGCGGGCGAGGTCGGCGACGGCTTCATCCTGCAGCTGGCCGACGTGGACATCGCGCGCTGGATGATCGGGGCCGTCAAGGAGGCGGCGGCGAACGCCGGCCGGGATCCGGAGTCGCTGCAGTTCTGCGTCGCGGCGCCGATGTACATCGGCACCGACCGGGAGCACATGCGCGACCAGTGCCGCTGGTTCGGCGGGATGGTCGGCAACCACGTGGCCGACATCGTGGGCCGCTACGGCGCCTCGGGAGCGGTGCCGCAGGCGCTGACGGACTACATCGCCGGCCGCGAGGGCTACGACTACAACGAGCACGGCCGTGCGGGCAACAGCCACACCGCCTTCGTGCCGGACGAGATCGTGGAGCGCTTCTGCGTGCTGGGCACGGCGGACGAGCACATCGAGAAGCTCCGGGCGCTCGCCGACATCGGCGTGACGCAGTTCGCGGGCTACCTCCAGCACGACAACAAGGAGGAGACGCTGCGCGTGTACGGCGAGCGGGTCATCCCCGAGCTGCGCGAGCACATCGTGGCCCGCGCATGAGACCGGCCCTCGCGCGCGGGCTCGTGCTCGGCGCCGGCGGGCTGCTCCTGCTCGCGCTGGTGTGGGAGGGCTGGAAAGTGCTCGGGCCCGAGGCGGGGGTGGTCGTCGGAGGCGTCACGGTGCTCCCGCGCACGAGCGCGATCGCGATGCCCCACCTCTGGGAGATCGCGGCCCGGCTCGGCGAGCCGGTCACCGGAGCGCGCAACGCTCCGGCGCTCTGGTCGGCCGTCCTGGGGGCGAGCGCCTTCTCTCTGGGGATCGCCGCGGTCGGCTGGGTCGTCGGCACCGTCGTCGGACTGCTCCTCGCCCTCCTGATGCAGCGGTTCCGCACGGCGGAGTCGGCGGTGCTTCCCTGGATCGTGCTGAGCCAGACGGTGCCCCTGATCGCGATCGCCCCGCTGGTCCGGCGCTGGGGGTCGCAGCTCGAGCTCGGACCGGTGACCTGGGAGAACTGGATGTCGGTGGCCCTGATCGCCTCCTACCTCGCGTTCTTCCCCGTCTCGATCGGCGCGCTCCGCGGTCTCGGTTCGCCGACCGCCCACCAGGTGGAGCTGATGCGCGTCTACGGCGTGGGCTGGTGGAAGACGCTGGTGCGCCTGAGGCTCCCGGCGAGCGTGCCCTACCTGCTGCCGGCCCTCCGGCTCGGAGCGGTCAGCGCCGTCGTCGGCACGATCGTCGCCGAGGTGTCGATCGGTCTGCGCGGCGGCATCGGCCGCATGATCATCGAGTTCGCCTCCGCCGCTGGAGGCGACCCCGCCAAGCCGTGGGCGCCGATCCTCGGAGCGGTGCTGGTGGGCCTCGCGGCCGCCGGAGCCGTCGCCCTGCTCGGCTCCCTCCTCCGTCCGTTCCGCCGAGGGGAGCAGCCCGCATGAGCACTGCAGGATCCGCGGTCGTCGTCGACACCGTCACGAGGACCTTCACCACCGCCAGGGCTGCGAGCGTGACCGCGCTCCAGGACGTGTCGCTCGAGGTCGCCGCGGGGGAGTTCGTCTCGCTGATCGGCCCGTCCGGCTGCGGGAAGTCGACGCTGCTGCGGCTGATCGCCGACCTCGACGAGCCGGACTCCGGCTCGATCGCCGTGTTCGGCAAGACGGCGCGGCAGGCGAGGCTCGACCAGGACTACGGGATCGCCTTCCAGCAGGCGGGCCTCCTGCCCTGGCGGACGATCCGGGCGAACATCGCCCTGCCGCTCGAGCTCCACGGCGTCGCCGCCGCTGTCCGGCGCTCGCGCGTCGACGAGCTGCTGGCGCTGGTCGGGCTCGGCGACTTCGCCGACTCCTACCCGGACCAGCTCTCCGGCGGGATGCAGCAGCGCGTCGCCATCGCCCGCGCGCTCGCCGAGAGCCCGCGGCTGCTGCTGATGGACGAGCCGTTCGGCGCGCTCGACGAGATGACCCGCGAGCGGATGCAGACGGAGCTGCTGCGGATCCGGCGCGAGACCGGCGCGGCCGTCGTCTTCGTCACCCACTCGATCCCGGAGGCGGTGTTCCTCTCGGACCGGGTCGTGGTGATGTCGCCGCGACCCGGCAGGATCCGCGACGTCCTCCCGGTCGGACTCCCCGGAGCGTCCGAGCGCGACGCGGCGGTCCGGGAGGACACGGCGTTCTTCCGCGACGTGAGCGCCGTGCGGGAGCTGCTGCACGGCGACCTCGCGGCCGTGCCGCGCGGGGTGGAGAACCGGTGAGCACGACGGCGCTGGCGCGCAGCGTGCTCGCTCCGCTCGTGCTCGGGATCGCCGCGGTCCTGCTGTGGCAGGCCGGGGTCACCGCTCTGGCGATCCAGCCGTTCGTGCTCCCGTCGCCGCTCGCGATCGGACGGGAGTTCGCCGCCAACCTCGGCTCCGTCGCTGAGGGCAGCGCGGTGACCGGCCGCAACGCGCTGGTCGGCCTGCTGGTCGGCGCGGTGCTGGCGATCGTGGTCGCCGGGCTCTCGGCGCTCGCGAGGGTCTTCGACGGACTCGTCGCGCCGATCGTGGCAGCCGCCGCCGTCGTGCCGATCGTGGCCCTCGCTCCGGTGCTCTACACGATGTTCGGAGCGAACGCCGAGACCGCGCGGCAGCTCGTCGCGGCGCTCGCCGTGTTCGTGCCGGTCTACGTGACGACGCTGCGCGGGCTGCGGCAGGCCGCTCCGGTGCACCGCGACCTGCTGAAGGCCTACGCGGCGACGCCGTGGCAGACCGCCCGCACGATCACGCTGCCGGGCGCGGTGCCCTACGTCTTCACGGGGCTCCGCATCGCCTCCTCGCTGGCGGTGATCTCGGCGCTGGTCGCCGAGTACTTCGGCGGACCCGTCGGCGGGCTCGGCAAGTCGATCACCACGGCGGCCTCGGGCAGCGACTACGCGCTCGCCTACGCCTACGTCCTGGGCGCCGTGCTCGTCGGCCTCGCCTTCTACTGCGTGACGGCCGCACTCGAGGCCTTCGCGCTGCGGCGCAGCCGGATCCGCTGAGCTTCCCCGACTCCACCCGACTCTCCACTCGCACCGCCGCACGATCAGCGCCACCTGCACCACAGCACCACCTGCACCGCCGCACCACGGGGCGCGCCGCACCGGCGTCCCCCGCAGACCGCACCAGGAGGACCCGTGACCAGACGCACCCGCATCACCCTGACGACGACCGCCGCCTTCGCGGCCGTGGGCCTCGCGCTCACCGGCTGCAGCGCCTCCGGCGGCTCCGGCTCGGGATCCGACTCCGGCTCAGACGGGCTCACGCCGGTCACCCTGCAGCTGCAGTGGGTGGCCCAGGCGCAGTTCGCCGGGTACTACGCCGCCGTCGACCAGGGCTACTACGAGGACGAGGGCCTCGATGTGACCATCGCCGAGGGCGGCGGCGACATCGTCCCCCAGGACGTGCTCGCCTCGGGCGACGCCGACTACGCGATCTCCTGGGTCCCCAAGGTCCTCGGCTCGATCGAGCAGGGCGCCGAGATCACGGACGTCGCGCAGATCTTCGAGCGCAGCGCCACCACGCAGATCTCCTTCAAGGACAAGGGGATCACCTCGCCCGCCGACCTCGCCGGGAAGAGCGTGGGCAGCTGGGGGTACGGCAACGAGTGGGAGCTGTTCGCCGGCATGCAGAAGGACGGCGTCTCGCTCGACGACATCTCGCTGGTGCAGCAGCAGTTCGACATGAACGGGTTCCTCGCGGGCGACATCGACGCGGCCCAGGCGATGACCTACAACGAGTACGCCCAGGTCCTCGAGACCGTGAACCCCGCCACGGGCGAGCTGTACCAGCCGGACGACCTGAACGTCATCAGCTGGAACGACGTCGGGACCGCGATGCTCCAGGACGCGATCTGGGCCGATGCGGGCAGGCTCGCCGACGACGACGCGTACGCGGAGCAGACCGTCGCGTTCATCAAGGCCTCCATCAAGGGCTGGATCTACGCGAAGGACGACCCGCAGGGGGCGGCCGACATCGTCACCGCGGCCGGCTCGACGCTCGGCACCAGCCACCAGCTCTGGATGACCAACGAGGTCAACAAGCTGATCTGGCCCTCGACGGACGGCGTCGGGATGATCGACGAGGCCGCCTGGCAGCAGACCGTCGACATCGCGAAGGAGACGGAGAACGAGACGGGCGCCACGATCATCAGTGCGGACCCGCCCGCCACGGCCTACTCGAACGAGTACGTCGAGAAGGCGCTCTCCGAGCTCGCCGATGAGGGCGTGGACACGAGCGGAGCGGACTACGCCCCCATCGATGTGACGCTGGAGGCCGGCGGAGCCTGAGCCGGCGGATCCGCGATCCTGCCTCTCCCGGCCCTCCCGCCCCGGGGCGGGCCGGGGGGAGTAGGCTGGATCCTCGTGACTACTTTCAAGAAGACGCCGTTCACCGTGAACGTGCGCGACCTCGTGAGGCGACCGGGCGAGATGCGCGAGCACCGCCTCGAGCTCGAGGCGCCGGAGCAGTTCGGCGAGGGGATCGTCGCGGTCCGCAAGGGATCGGCCGTCGATCTCGACGTCCGGCTCGAGTCCGTGCACGAGGGGATCCTGGCCAGTGTCGAGGTGTCGGCGAGGGCCGACGGCGAGTGCAGCCGGTGCCTGACCGACATCTCCCTGCCTGTCGATGTCGAGTTCCAGGAACTTTTCGCGTACTCTTCTGACGAAGCTTTCGACTATGAGGTTCACGACGACCACGTGGATCTTGAACCTCTGGTCAGGGATGCGGTGGTTCTGTCGCTGCCGTTCCAGCCGGTCTGCCGGCCGGACTGTCCGGGCCTCGACCCCGTCACGGGGGAGCGGCTGGCCGATTCCTCCACGCCTGAACCCGAGGCGCCGCGCGACTCCCGGTGGGCCGCGCTCGCAGGGTTGGGCGAAGGGGACGGCGGGGCCGCAGCGCCCGGAGCTTCCACCGACAGAGCTTCCGCAGACAGCGGTGAGGGCGCGACCGCCCGCACCGAATCCGACTAGAGGTAGAGAAGAGAGAATCATGGCTGTTCCCAAGAGGAAGAAGTCCCGCGCGAACACCCACGCCCGTCGTTCGCAGTGGAAGGCCGAGGTCCCCACCCTCGTCAAGACCATCGAGAACGGCAAGGTCGTCTACAGCCTTCCCCACCGCGCCAAGGTCGTCGAGGACTCCGCGGGCACCGCGCTGTTCCTCGAGTACAAGGGCCGCAAGGTCGCCGACGTCTGATCCCGCTCCTGGTCCGCACGGCGCGGGGCGAACCGCCTCTCGACGAACGGACCGCGGTCCATGGTGAACCAGACCTCCGCACGACCCTCCAGCGACGACCGGTCGCGTCTGGAGGCCACGCTCGGCGTGAGCCTCGACGGTGAGCTCTTCGAGCTCGCCCTGACGCACCGGTCGTTCGCTTTCGAGCACGGCGGCATCCCGCACAACGAGCGCCTCGAGTTCCTCGGCGACTCGATCCTGGGGCAGGCCGTGACCGTCATGCTCTACACCGAGTACCCCGCCCTCAGCGAGGGCGACCTGGCCAAGCGCCGGGCGAGCCTCGTCTCGACCGTCGCGCTGGCCGAGATCGCCCGCGGCATCGGCCTGGGCGAGTTCCTCCGCCTCGGACGCGGCGAGGAGCTGACCGGCGGTCGGGACAAGGCGTCGATCCTCGCCGACACCGTCGAGGCCATCATCGGCGCCGTCTACCTCGGCACCGGGCCCGACGCGGCCCGTGACGTGGTGCTGCGCCTGATCGCCCCCCTCCGGGCCGATCCGCTCCGCTTCGGCGTCTCGATGGACCCGAAGACGAGCCTGCAGGAGACGGCCGCCGAGCGCGGTGCGCCGGCCCCGCGCTACGAGATCGCCGCCACCGGCCCCGACCACAACAAGGTCTTCGTCGCCACCGTGATCGTCGGCGGACTCGTCACCGCCCGCGGCGAGGGCACCAGCAAGAAGGCGGCCGAGATGGCCGCTGCGCTGGACGCGTGGACCCGTCTGGCGGCTCCCGGCGCACCCGCCGCTCCTGCGGCCTCGGACTGATCGTGCCCGAGCTGCCCGAGGTCGAGGTGGTGCGCGCGGGCCTCGCCCCGGCGGTCACCGGCTCCCTGGTGACCGGCGTCGAGATCGTCGACGAGCGCTCGCTCAAGCGGCACGTGCATCCGCACGGGACCTTCGAGCGCCTGCTCGTCGGGCGCCGGCTGGAAGCGGCGGTGCGGCGCGGGAAGTTCCTCTGGCTGCCGGCCGGCCGCGACGAGGCGCTGCTGGTGCACCTCGGCATGAGCGGGCAGGTGCTGCTGCGCACGGCGGATGCGGCGCTGCCGCGGCTGGCGCGCATCCGGATCGGGATCGAGCACCCCGAGCACGGCGAGCTGGCCCTGCACTTCGTCGACCAGCGGATCTTCGGCTCGATGGCGGTCGACGCGCTGGTGCCGACGCCGGACGGAGCGCCGGGCGGCTACGCGGGCGAGGAGGCCCGCGGAGGCGGCTGGCTGCGCGCCGTGCCCTCGCAGGTCGCGCACATCGCCCGCGATCCGCTCGACCCCTCCTTCGACCTGGGCTCGGTCGTCGCGGCGCTGGCGAGGAGGAGCAGCGGGATCAAGCGGGCGCTGCTCGACCAGACGCTCGTGAGCGGCATCGGGAACATCTACGCGGACGAGTCGCTGTGGGCGGCGGAGCTGCACCCGGAGCGGCCGAGCTCGTCGCTCGGCGAGGCGCGCATCCGCCGCCTCTTCGCCGAGGTCCGCTCCGTGCTGGAGCGGGCGCTGGCCGAGGGCGGCACCAGCTTCGACGCGCAGTACGTGAACGTGAACGGCGCCTCCGGCTACTTCTCGCACAGCCTGCACGCCTACGGGCGGACGGGGAAGCCGTGCGCCCGCTGCGGCGAGGCGATCGTGCGGGTGCCGTTCATGAACCGCTCCTCGCACCTCTGCCCGCACTGCCAGCAGCTGCCGCGCTGAAGCACCGGGAGGCGTCGCGTCAGGCCGCGGCGTCGGCGGGCGCGGGAGCGTACCGGGAGTGGACGACGAGCTCGCCGAGCAGCGTCGCGACGAGCGTGATGACGGCGGCGATCGCCAGGCCGAGCCAGAGCCCGACCAGCAGGGCGAGCGCGCCGACACCGGCACCCGCGGCGATCAGGACGATCGCGGCGGCGCGGCGGAACCAGGGCTGACCGGACCCTCCCGCCAGGCGCGAATCCGCGGCCAGGCCGGTGATCGTCGAGGTGACGACGACCGTCGTGACGTCCTTGACGGCGAGATGGCGGGCCGTCGCGGCCTGGAGGCCCATCGCCCCGCCCAGCACGCCGGTGACGGTGAAGGCGAGCGGCTCGGGGTGCTCGGGCACGACCGCGAGCACGATCGCCAGGGCGCCGAGCAGGATCCCGACCACCGCGAAGAGCCACGTCGAGCGGGAGGTCCAGCCCTTCTTCACCGGCCGCAGCACCCGGCCGCCGATCACGGCGCCGATCATGAAGGCGCCCAGCGCGATCAGGGGCCCGATCACGGGCAGGTCGGCCGCCCCGGAGAGGGCCATGCCGAGGATGACCACGTTGCCGGTCATGTTGCCGGCGAAGACGCGGTCGAGCCCGAGGTACCCGACGGCGTCGATGATGCCGGTCGAGAAGGTGAGGGCGAGCATGAGGCCGAGGGTGGCGCCCTCGGTGCGGGTGCGCAGGCGTCGGAGCACGGGGGTCCTGTCGTCGGGGGCGGGTCTGGAGAATCGTGGCACACGCGTGCACATGCTCGAAACACGGCGCGGTTAGGGTCGGACGGCGCGGACGGGCCGCGCGGGAGGCGGACGCGCATGCGGTGGACGGAGTGGGCGGTGCAGCCCGGTGAGGGAGTGCCGTCGGGGGTCAGTTACCTGCCGGCCGAGCCGGGGTCGGTGCTGTGGGGCCGCCTGCCGTGCGCGGCGGACGCGCCCGTGCTCACGGTCGACTCGGGGGCCGAGGTCGTCATCGACACGCTCAGCCACGAGGGAGTGCTGGAGGACCAGGGGCGCGATCCGGTCGCCTTCTTCGGCCGCCACGGGGTCGCTCCGGAGGGGGTGCTGCGCGACGCGGTCGCGCTCGCCGCCGACGGGCCCTTCCGCGACGGCGGGACGGACGGGCCGCACGTGGTCACGGGACCGATCGCGGTCCGGGGGGCGCTGCCGGGGGACCTTCTCCGGATGACCCTCCTCGAGGCCGAGCCGCGCGTGCCGTACGGAGTCGTCTCGAACCGGCACGGCCGCGGGGCGCTGCCGGGCGAGTACCCGCTGCAGGAGGGGCCGTTCAGCGTCTTCGCACGCGTCGACGAGGACGCGCAGGGCGGTCTCCGCGGCGTGATCCCGCTGGTGCCCGGAGGGACGCGAGCCGCCCGGTTCCCGCTCCGGCCGTTCCTCGGCATCATGGGCGTCGCCGTCGCAGGGGAGGAGCGCCCGCACTCGGTGCCGCCCGGTGCGCACGGGGGCAACATCGACATCGCACTGCTGACGGCGGGAACCAGCCTCTACCTTCCCGTGCAGGTCCCGGGCGCCCTCGCCTACGTCGGCGACCCCCACTTCGCGCAGGGCGACGGCGAGGTGGCGCTGACGGCGATGGAGGCGAGCCTGCGCGTCCGGGTGCGCCTGGACGTCGTCCCGCGCGCCGAGGCGCTCGCGGCGTTCGGGGAGCTGCTCGGGCCGATGGGGGAGACCGGCGAGTTCCTCGTGCCCACCGGGATGGACGAGGACCTGGACGTCGCCGTCCAGAAATGCGTCCGCGCCGCCATCGCGCTGCTGGCCGCCCGATACGGAATGGACCCGGCTCACGCCTACGCCTACCTCAGCGCGGCGACCGACTTCGACATCTCGCAGGTGGTCGACCTGGTGAAGGGCGTGCACGCCCGCGTCCGGACGGCCGACTTCAATGACTGACCCGCGGGTGACGACCCTCGAGGGCGACCTGCCGGACGGGCTGGTGGACGCGGTCCTCGCGTACGAGGCGGCGCTCGGGGCGGACGACGTCAGGGCGCTCGCCGACGCGTTCGTCGACGCGCCGACGACGCTCCGGGGCGACGCCTCCGGACTGCTCGTCGGTCACGCGGCGATCACCGGCTTCCGGGGCCGTCGCGGCGGGGCGCCGGTGCGACAGGTGATCGAGCTGCACGTGCGGGCGGTCGATCGGGACACGGCGCTCGTGGTGAGCGTGAACGCCCCGGCGCGCGGGGGGCGCGGGCTCGTGACGCAGCTGTGGTCGCGAACGGAGGACGGGATCTGGCGGGTGCGCGCCGCGCAGGTGCAGGCGCCCACTCCGCCGCTGGACCCCCGCGTCTGGCGGGCCGTGGGCGCGCCGCTGGTGCCGGCTGCCGGGTCCGGGCCGCTCGACGGACTGGACGTGGCGGTGAAGGACCTCTTCGCGATCGAGGGCCAGCGGATCGGCGCCGGCGTGCCGGCCCTGCTCGCCTCTGCGCCGATCGAGGCGGCGACCGCTCCGGCCGTCGCCCAGCTGCTCGCGGCGGGAGCGTCGGTGCGCGGGATCGCGCAGACCGACGAGTTCGCGTACAGCATCGCGGGCCGGAACTCCGGCTACGGGACGCCGCCGAATCCGGCGGTACCGGGGGCGATCCCGGGCGGTTCGTCGAGTGGACCGGCGACCGCGGTGTCCTTCGGGCAGGCGGCGGTCGGGCTCGCGACCGACACGGCGGGCTCGATCCGGGTGCCCGCCTCGTACCAGGGGCTGTGGGGGCTGAGGACGACCCACGGTGCGGTGCCTGTCGAGGGGCTGCTGCCGCTGGCGCCGAGCTTCGACACCGTCGGGTGGCTGACGCGGGACCTCGGCACGCTGCGGCGGGTGGCCGAGGTCTGCCTGCCGTCCGGCCCGCCGGTCCGGGGTCTCGCGGTGGCGCCTGCACTGCTGGGCGGAGTGGATGCGGCCGTCCGGGCGGCGTTCCGAGCGGCCGTCGAGGGGCTGAGTGCCGACGAGGTGGTGCTGCCCCCCGTGGCGGAGATGCTCGGGGCGTTCCGGCTGGTGCAGGCCGCCGAGGCGTGGCGGTCGAGCGGCTCGTGGGTCGCGGCGCATCCGGGAGTGCTGGCGGCGGATGTGCAGGCGCGCTTCGACGCGGCGTCGCTCGTCGACGAGCAGACGGAGGCGGCCGCGCGGGCGCGGGTCGCGGGGTTCCGGGAAGCGCTCGACCGCGCGCTCGAGCGGCGGGTGCTGCTCCTGCCGTCGGCGTCGTCGGTCGCGCCGGCCCTCGACGCGTCGGCCGAGGCGATCGACGCGGCGCGGACGGCGACGCTCGGCCTGACCTGCGTCGCCGGGATCGGCGGGTATCCGGCGCTGTCGGTGCCGCGCCTGAGCGTGGACGGCGCACCGGCGGGTCTCTGCCTGGTGGGACCGCGGGGGTCGGATCTCGCGCTGCTGGAGCTGGCCGGCACGCTCTGAGGGCGCGCTCTGAGGGCGGGTGAGGGGCATCCCGCCCGCAGGCACGCAGCATGCCCCGCGGTCAGAACGGGGGAGGCGCATCGCTGAAGCTCGGCCTGAGCGGCGGCCGCAAGGACGCAGGCGGATCGGGTGGACGGGTGACCACGCGGCGCCCCCCTGTGGAGGAGCGCTGCGCCGCCGGAGGGGTCCCGAGACCCCGACACGGCTCAGGAGGGTCCGCGGAGGACCGACGTCAGCGTGAGCAGGATCACGACGACGCCGACGACGACGAGGAGGGCGCCTCCCGCGGCCATCACGACGGGCGACTGCGTCCTCGGCCCGACCCTCTGCCCCCGCCGGCGCATCTGGTCACGGGCCCGCGCGGAGATCCACTCGCGCCGGCCGATGAACACCGCTCCGAAGACGATCGCGATCGGCGCCCAGACGAGAGCGACGATCTGGTCCTCGGTCACCGGCCGGCGACCGTTCCGTGCGGCGCTGTCCTCATGCCGACCAGTGTCCCGCGGACCTCCCGGGCGCGACCCGCCGCACCCCGTGAAACACCGGCGAAACGTCCGTCCCATAGGCTCTCCGAGTGAAACAGCTGTTTCTCTCCCGCACGCGAAGAGGTGGCCCCATGACCGCGCCCGCACCGTTCCTCCCCGTCGATCCGCCGCCGCGCCTGCTCATGGGCCCGGGCCCGATCAACGCCGATCCGCGCGTCCTGCGCGCGATGTCGGCGCAGCTCGTCGGGCAGTACGACCCGTTCATGACGGCGACGATGACCGAGACGCAGGAGCTGTACCGGCAGGTGTTCCGCACCCGCAACGAGAAGACGATGCTCGTCGACGGCACGAGCCGTGCCGGCATCGAGGCGGCCCTGGTCTCGATGCTGGAGCCGGGCGACCGCGTGCTCGTGCCGGTCTTCGGGCGGTTCGGGCACCTCCTCCGCGAGATCGCGGAGCGCTGCGGCGCGGAGGTGCACGTGATCGAGGCCGAGTGGGGGCAGGTCTTCCCCGTCTCGGCGATCGCGGAGGCCCTGGCCCGGGTGAAGCCGAAGATGCTGGCCGTGGTCCACGGCGACACGTCGACCACCATGGCGCAGCCGCTGGAGGAGCTCGGCGCCCTCTGCGAGAAGCACGGCGCCCTCTTCTACACCGACGTCACCGCCTCCCTCGCGGGCAACGCCTTCGCGACCGACGAGCTCGGGCTCGACGCGGTCACCGCGGGGCTCCAGAAGTGCCTGGGCGGCCCGTCCGGATCGGCGCCGGTCACCTTCTCGGAGAAGGCCGTCGCGGTGATCGAGTCGCGCAAGAGCATCGAGGCCGGGATCCGCGACGAGGGCGACGCCGTCAGCGCCCGCCGCGTCCGCTCCAACTACTTCGACCTCGGCATGGTCTTCGACTACTGGGGGCCGCGGCGCCTCAACCACCACACCGAGGCGACCACGATGCTCTACGGCGCGCGCGAGTGCGCCCGCATCGTCGTCGAGGAGGGCCTGGACGAGACGGTCGCCCGCCACGCGCTGCACGGCTCGGCGATGCTCGCCGGCGTCCGCGGCCTCGGCCTCGAGGTGTTCGGCGACGTCGGGCACAAGATGACGAACGTCGTCGCGGTGCACATCCCGCAGGGCGTGAACGGGGACGCGGTGCGCGGGGAGATGCTCTCCGACTTCGGCATCGAGATCGGAACGTCCTTCGGCCCGCTGCACGGGAAGGTCTGGCGCATCGGCACGATGGGCTACAACGCCCGGACGGACGCGGTGCTGACCACCCTGGCGGCGCTGGAGGCGGTGCTGCGCCGCGCGGGTGCCTCCGTGCCGGTGGGCGGCGGAGTCGCTGGAGCCTACGAGGTCTACGGGGCGGCACGGGCATGACCGGCACCACCACGGACCCCACCGCCACGGACCCCGCCGCCACGACCGCGGCCCCTCTCGCGACCGCCCTCGACGCCGCCGCGATCATGGCCCGCTGCGACGAGCTCGCCGCGGTCTCCTCCAGCCGCGACGGCATCGAGCGGGTCTACCTCTCGCCCGAGCACGCCCGGGTGAACGCGATGGCCGCGCGCTGGATGACCGAGGCCGGCATGCGCACCTGGCAGGACGCGGCCGGCAACCAGTGCGGCCGCTACGAGGGCGCCACTCCGGGACTCCCGGCGCTCCTGCTCGGCTCGCACCTCGACACCGTCCCCGACGCGGGCCGCTACGACGGGATCCTCGGCGTGATGCTCGCGATCGCCGTGGTCTCGCGCCTGCACGGGGCGGGCCGGCGCCTGCCGTTCGCCGTCGAGGTCGTCGCGTTCGGCGACGAGGAGGGCACCCGCTTCGGCACGGCGCTCCTCGGCTCCCGCGCCCTCGCAGGCACCTGGGACGAGCACTGGTGGGAGCTCGCGGACGCCGACGGGACGACGCTCGTCGAGGCGTTCCACGAGTTCGGGCTGGACCCCTCGCGCATCCGCACCGCCGCGCGCGACGCGCAGGACGTGCTCGCCTACCTCGAAGCGCACATCGAGCAGGGCCCCTACCTGGAGGAGGCGGACCGCGCCCTCGCCGTGGTCTCCTCGATCGCGGGCGCCCGCCGCTTCGCGCTCACCCTCACCGGCAAGGCCGGGCACGCGGGCGGAGTCCCGCTCGACCGCCGCCGCGACGCGCTCACCGGAGCGGCCGAGGCCGTGCTCGCGGTCGAGCGGATCGCGCGGGAGCAGGGCGTGATCGCCACCGTCGGCCGGCTCGAGACCTTCCCGGGCGCGGTCAACGTCATCCCGGGCCGGGTCGAGTTCAGCCTCGACCTCCGCGCCGAGACCGACGCCCAGCGCGACGCGGCGTGGGACGCCGTCGAGCACGCGATGTCGGAGTCGGCGTCGCGCCGCCGTCTCGCGCTGACCGTGGAGGAGACGCACTCGGCCCCCGCGGTCGTCGCCTCCTCGCGGCTCCAGGACGTCGTGCGCGCGGGCATCCGCGCGACCGGGGACGCGGAGCCGATGGTGCTGTTCTCCAAGGCCGGCCACGACGCGATGGCGGTCGCCGACCTCGCCGAGTACGCGATGCTCTTCCTCCGCTGCGAGGGCGGCGTCAGCCACCACCCGGACGAGAACGTGACGGAGGCCGACGTCGCGACGGCGCTCGACGCGTTCGAGGCGGCCGTCCTGGCGCTCGCCGACGGGACGCCGACCGCGTGACTCCCGCCCCCGCCCCCTCGACGAGCATCGGCCACCGCATCGATGCCGGCTACGCCGCGCTCTCGCGGCAGGAGCAGCGGGCGGCCGACTTCATCCTCGACCACCTCGGCGACCTGGCCGTCTACACGGCGACCGAGCTCGCCCAGCACAGCGGAGTGTCCAAGGCCACGGTCTCGCGGCTGTTCCGCCGCCTGGGGTTCTCGAATTCGCAGGAGGTGCGCGAGCACGCCCGGGCGCTCCGGTCCTCCGGTGTCCCGGTCGGTCCCGCGCAGGGGCAGGGGGATCCGCTCGCCGCGCACCTCGAGGGCGAGCGGGCGAACCTGGCCCGGCTGGCCTCCGCGTTCGGCGGCGGGCGGCTGGAGGAGGCGGTGCGGCTGATCGCGGGAGCGCGCGAGGTCGTCGTGATCGGACTGCGCAACAGCTACCCGGTGGCGCTGCACCTGCGCCAGCAGCTCGCGCAGGCGCGCGGACGCGTCCGGATCGCCCCGCAGCCCGGCCAGTCGCTCGGCGAGGAGCTCGAGGGCCTCGGAGCCGACGACGTCGTGGTGCTGGTCGGCTTCCGCCGCCGCCCCGCCTCCTTCGCCGCCCTGATCGGGACGCTCGCCGCGCGCGAGGTGCCCGTGGTGCTCCTCGCGGATCCGCCCGCTCGGCGCTACGCGGAGCACGCGGCGGTCTGGCTGGAGTGCCCGGTCGACAGCGGCACGGCGCTGGACAGCTACGCGGCGGCGATGAGCGCGGTCGCGCTCGTGGCCTCCGGAGTGCTCGGCGCGTCCCCGAGGGAGTCGCGCGAGCGGATCGCCGGGATCAGCACGGCCTACGCGGAGCTCGCGGAGCTGGAGGACCGGCCGTGAGCGAGGCCGCGGAGCTGATCCGCGCGCACGCGAAGGATCCCGTCGGGCAGGCCGACCCGACTCCGTCCCTCGGCCGGGCCGAGCTGATCACCCCCACCTGCGGCGACCGGATCGAGCTGCGCGTCGACGGCGGCGCGGAGCAGGTGCGCCTCGCCTGGAGCGGACGGGGGTGCGAGGTCTCCCGGGGATCCGCGTCGCTGCTCGTGGACGGTCTCGACGGGCTGCCGGCGTCGGCGGTGCGGGAGCGGACCGACGCGTTCCTCGCGGCGATGGCGCACCGGGAGGGCGCTCTCGCCGGCGAGGAGCAGGCGCTGCTCGCGGTGGCGGCCAACCCCGTCCGCTCGGTCTGCGCGACCCTGGCCTGGCGGGCGCTGGCCGCCGCTCTCGACGATGCGGGCCTGGTGTGAGCGGCTCAGTGCGGCCCGTCGCGGTCGGCTCCCGACCACAGGTCGCCGCACTCGACTCCGAGCGCGCCCCTCGCGCGCAGCAGGTCGCGCGCGCCGGAGTCGCCGTGCACGCCCTCGAGGAGCTCCGGCCAGTGGTCTCGTCCCAGCAGCACCGGATGACCGGGCCGACCGCGGAAGACCGCGCGGGCGAGCACGTCCGGCGCGACCGGCGCCTCCGCGAGCAGCCGCGCCCCCACGCTCGGCGGCTCCGCGGGCAGGTCGACCAGGGCGACCAGCGCGGCGACGCCCTCGGCGGCGGCGAGACCCGCGCGGAGCGACGCCGACAGGCCGGTCTCCCACTCCGCCGCGACGACCACGTCCGCGGACGGCGGCACCAGGAGGCGCGCCCGTCCGGCCTCCGCGCCCAGGACGACGAGCACCCGCCCGCAGCCGACCGCGCGGAGCCTCTCGACGGCCCGCTCCACCCAGGGCACTCCCCCCGCGTCGCGCCGCAGCGCCTTCGGGCCGCCCGCCCGGCGCCCCGCGCCCGCCGCGAGCACCAGCCCGACGAGGTCCCGACTCCCGACCAGATCCATCCGACCATCGTGCCGCAGGCCGAGCCCCTGCTCCGCCGGACGAAGGAGACCGCATGACCGACACCCGATCCGAGACCGCGCGCGACGTGCTGCTCGCGTGCCTCGCCGTCCCGCGCTGGGCCGACGAGGTCGCCTCCGGCGCGCCCTACCCGTCGGCCGACGCGCTGGCCGACGCGGCCGAGCGGGCCGCGCGCACGCTCACCGAGGAGGAGGTGGAGGCGGCGCTGGCCGACCACCCTCGGATCGGGGAGCGGCACGCGGGCGCGGGGCGCTCCTCCGCGTTCTCGGCCGCGGAGCAGGCGGCGAGCCGCACCGGCGACGAGGAGCTGACCCGGCGGCTGCTGGCCGGCAACCGCGCCTACGAGGAGCGGTTCGGGCGCGTGTTCCTCCTCCGCGCGGCCGGTCGCGGCCGGGCCGAGGTCGTCGCGGAGCTGGAGCGGAGGCTCGGGCTCGACGACGAGACGGAGGCGCGCATCGTCGCGGAGCAGCTGAGGGAGATCACGGTGCTGCGGGTCCGCGGGCTCGACGACGGGCGCCTGGTCCGGGTGGAGGCGGCACGATGAGCGGGCACGCCAGCCGCGTCACCACCCACGTGCTGGACGCCGTCCACGGCCGCCCCGCGCGCGGCGTCCCAGTGGCACTCGACGCCCGCGTCGGATCGGGCTGGGAGCGCCTCGCCGAGGCCCGCACCGACGACGACGGCCGCGTCGCGGCCTTCGGCCCGGAGCGGCTGGCGGCCGGGGTCCACCGGGTCGTCTTCGACACCGGCACCTGGTTCGCCGCCTCGGGCACCGAGACGTTCTACCCCGAGGTCGTCGTCGCGTTCCGCCTCGACGACGAGGACGCGCACTTCCACATCCCGCTCCTGCTCAGCCCCTTCGCCTACTCGACCTACCGGGGCAGCTGATGCAGCTCCAGGACGTCCTCGACGCGCCGCAGCTGCGGCTGCACGTGCTGGTCGCCGGCGACGGAGCGCTCGCGCGGCCGGTCGACGGCATCTTCACGACCGATCTCCTCGATCCGCGCCGCTACATCTCGCGCGACCAGCTGGTGCTGACCGGTCTGGTCTGGCGCCGGGACGCCCAGGACAGCGCGGCCTTCGTCGCCGCGGTCGCGGACTCCGGCGCCAGCGCTCTGCTCGCGGGCGAGGGGCTGCTGGGCTTCGTGCCGGACGACCTCGTCGTCGCCTGCCGCGCGCACGACGTCCCGCTGATCGCCGTGCCGGCCGACGTGTCGTTCGGAGCGATCACGGCGCACCTCTCGAACGCCCTCGCCGGCGACCGCGTGGCCCGGCTGACGGCCGCGCTCGCCCGCCAGCGGGAGCTGCTGACCGAGGTCTACCGGGGGCAGCGGCTCGACGAGCTCGTCGCGCGCACCTCCCGAGAGCTCGGACTCCCGGTGTCGGTGCTGACCGCCACCGGCCGGACCGCGGCCTCCGCCTCGCCCCTCGGGCTGGGCGAGATCGAGCGGGTCGTCCACGCGGCGCTCACGGCCCGGCGCAGCCCGGTCGTGGTCCCGGACGCCCGCGGCGGCGCGCTGTCGGTCCTCACCGTCGCCGGCGCGGGCGAGCACCGCGCCACCTCCTGGCTGGTCGTCGTCGGGGGCGACTGGAACGACTGGCCCGCCGCGGTCCTCGACGCCGTGACCGAGCTCGCCGGAGTCGTGGGGGTCTACCGGCTGCAGCGGGAGGCGGCGCTCTCGGCCGACTCCGCTCTCGCCGACCGCCTGCTCGAGCTCGTCGAGGAGGACAGCGAGCAGCCCGAGGCTGCGGTGTACCTGCGGCAGCTCGGACTCGGCGGCGCCGGGCGGTGCGCCGTGGTCGCCGCCGAGTTCGAGGGGGACGCGCCCCCGGACCTGGCGCGCCGGGTGCTGGTGGACGCCGCCGCGCACCTGGGTCGAGCCGTGGTCGGACGCGACGCCCAGGGCTGCGCGGTCGCGGTGCTGCCCACCGAGGCGACCGACGCGATCCCGACCGGCGCGGATCCGCTCGCCGTCGTCACCTCGGCGCTCCGTCGAGCGGGAGCCGCGTGGCCGGGCGCCGTGCTGCGCGTCGGGACGAGTGCTGCGACTCCGCTGCCCGCGCTCGGCGGCGCCCTGCGCTCGGCGCGCTACGGGATGCTGCTGCCGGGCTCTCCGGGCGACGACGCGCCCCTGCGGATCAGCGACTCCGGAGAGGTCACCTCCGCCGTGCAGCTGCTGAGCGCGGTCCCCGACCACCTGCGCTCGGTGTTCGTCGAGCTGGTGCTCGGGCGGCTGGTGGAGCACGACGCTCGGTACGGCTCGCAGCTGGTCGCTACGCTCGCCGCGTTCCTCGACTGCGGCGGCTCGTGGGTGCGCACGGCGGAGCAGACGCACCTGCACCTGAACACCGTGCGGTACCGCATCGCGCGGGTGGAGGAGCTGACGCAGCGGGACCTGTCCGACACGGCGGACCGCGCCGACCTGTTCCTGGCGCTGCGGCTGCGCTGACGGCCGGGTGCGCGCGGTCCGCACCGCGCCGCCCCGGCCGGCCCCGTCACTCCGGAGCCGCGATCCGCCTGCCCCGGACGTGCACCGCGGCGATCGCCGGTTCGCGCAGGGTCATCAGCAGGGCGAAGAGCAGCTGGGCCGTCGCCTCCTCCTCGTCGTCCGCGCGGATCCCGTGGGCGAGGACGTCGGCGAGCGGCTCCCACCGGTCGGGCTCGATGCGGAGGAAGTCGGCGTCCTTCCCGGGGTCGAGGCTGCCGAAGCGGTCCTCCTGGTCGAGTGCCCGCGCTCCGGCGAGCGTCGCCGTGAACAGGAGCTCGGCCGGATGCAGGGCGACGGCCGCGTCGCCGGGCTCCGAGAGGTGCACCTTGAAGGCGTCGTTCGCCACTCGCGCCAGCAGCCATTCGTCGCCCGCGCCCACGTCCGTGCCGAGAGCGACGGTGACTCCTGAGGCGACGGTCCGGCGCCAGGGCATGGTGCCGGAGCCGAGGAACTGCTGCGAGGTCGGGCAGTGGGCGATCGAGGTGCCGGTCTCCGCCATCCGGTGCAACTCCGCGTCCTGGCAGTGCACGGCGTGGGCGAGGATCGTGCGCGGCCCGAGGAGCGAGGAGCCGCCGCGCGCGGAGCCGGGCAGGAAGAGCCCGTCGTAGGTGTCGAGGTAGCTTCGGGTGCCGTACGAGCCGAGGACCGCGGCGATCTCCCCGTCCCCGGGCCGGTCGTTCTCGTTGAGGTGGCTGTGCACGTAGACGCCGAGCCCTCGGACGTCGTCGTAGAGGTCGCCGAGCGCACCGAGGGTCCGAGGAGTGACGGACAGCGAGAACCGCGGGACGAGTGCGACCTGCAGGAGCGGGTCCCTCCCGTGCCAGCGGGCGATCTCCTCCGACGCGAGCGTCAGCGCCTCGTCCTCCGACGTGATCAGGGGAGCCGCCGAGGCCGGCCCCGTGGTCTGGATGCCGCGCCCCGACACGATCCGCAGCCCCGCCTCGCGGGTGCGCTCGAAGAGGGCGTCCTGCGCCGCCGGGAACGCGGAGCCGAAGACCATCGCGGCGGTCGTGCCCGCAGCCACCCGCCGCCGGGTGAAGGCGCGCGCGACGACGTCGGCGAACTCCGGGTCGGCGAGCCGCGCCTCCGCCGGGAACACCGTCCGGTCGAGCCACTCGAGCAGCTGGCCGCCGCCGAAGCCGTCGGTCGAGAACGTCTGGGGGAAGTGCACGTGCGCGTCGACGAAGCCGGGCAGCAGGATCGACGCCGCGTCGCCGGAGACCGGCAGGAGCGCGTAGCGGCCCGGCAGCTCGCCGTACGGACCGACCCAGGCGATCGTGCCGTCGTCGTCCACCGCGAGTGCGCCGTCCGGGATCGACACCAGCGACTCCTGCGCGGTCTCGAGAGTCGCGCTCCCGGAGACGTGCAGGACGTGCCCCCGGTGGACGCCCCCGGCGCCGGTCACACCAGGCCCGTGTAGGCGGTCCAGGCGGATCCCGCGGGCGGCGCGTCGTCACGGGTGACGCTCGCCTGGATCAGCCCGTAGGGGCGGTCGTCGGCGTGGAAGACCTCGTTGTCGTTCTCGACGCCGAAGGGCGAGAGGTCGTAGACGAAGTGGTGCTTGTTCGGCGCGGAGAGCCGGATCTCGACGATCTGCGGGTACTCCTCCAGCACCGCCCTCCCCATCTCGAAGAGCGTCTGCTGGAGGGCGAGCGAGTGCACGGTCGCGAAGCGGCTGGTCATCAGCGCCTTGACGCCCGCGTAGACCGCCTCCCAGTCCATCGCCGCGATCTCGCCCTCGGTCAGGGCGAAGCGCCACTTCGCGACCAGCGACGTCGCCATCACCCGGTCGTTCGTCGGCTGGAGGACCGTGTAGGGGTCGGTGAGGAAGCCGTGGAACTCGCTCCCCGTGGACTTGAGGATCGTGAGGTCCTTGAAGCCGCCGGTGATCCAGATCCGCCGCTCGTCGCCCGAGCCCTCGACCGTCACCGACGCGATCCGCGTCTCCTGGCCCTTCCGGACCCAGGTGTGGTCGTGCTCGCGCCCGTCCACCAGCACGCGCTCCCAGGCGAACTCCTCGATCTCGATGCGGGCGCCGTGGACGGGCTCGTAGCCGTCGACGAAGTGGCGGGCGAGCTCGAGGCCGTAGGGCTCGATCGAGCGCAGGCCCTTCTCCTTCGCGAAGGCGTACGCGGTCTGCTTCTGCGTGTCCGTGGGCAGGACGGCCGACTGGTCGCCCTCGCGGTGCGCGGCCTCGAAGTCGCCGCGGAGGGCGGTGGAGACGTTGACGTCGTGGATCTCGTGCCGCGGGGTCTCGCGGTAGATCCGCACGACGCGGTTCTCGGCTTTCCCGTACTGGTGGTCCCCGAGGATGATCGACATGTCCGCTCCTGTCCGTTCCGTGCGGCCGGGCCGCGCGTGGTTCCCGTCCGGCTCGAGGCTCCTTCGAGCCCGTCCGCCAGCTTCGCGCCTGACGGACGCTCTGCGCATCGGCGGAGCGACCCGAGTCGCCGTCTCCGCGTCCCCGAGTCTTGTGCGATCCGCCCGCTCCGCGGCTCCGACCCGCCTCCGTTCACATACTGGAAATGTGCCGATGACACGGGGTCGCCGATGAGCGGCGGGCCTCCCCGAGGTGTCGTCGCCAGGGGTGCAGGGATCGGCGGTCGAGGTCAGGGGCGGGTGAGGAGGCGCCCGGCGGGCGGGACCGTCTCGGCGGTGACGCGGCGGCCGCCGACCCAGGTGGCGGCGACGGTGCCGCGGAGGACGCGGCCCTCGTAGGCCGAGACGGGGTTCCGGTGCGAGAGGGCGTCGACGTCCACGCGCCACTGCGCCTCCGGGTCGAAGGCGACCAGGTCGGCGTCGGAGCCCGCGTGCAGCAGCCCCTTCTGGCCGAGCCCGGCGAACGCGGCGGTCGCCGTGGACATCCAGGCGACGACCTGCTCGAGCGGGATGCCCCGCTCGCGGGCCCCGGTCCAGACCGCGCGGAAGCTCAGCTCGAGCCCGGAGATCCCGCCCCAGGCGATGCCGAAGTCGCCGCCCGCGGGGAGCTTCAGCTCGGCGGTGGCGGGGGAGTGGTCCGACGCGATGATGTCGATCGTCCCGTCGAGCAGCCCCTTCCAGAGCAGCTCGCGGTTGCGCTCGTCGCGGATCGGCGGGCAGCACTTGAACTGCGTGCCGCCGTCGGGGATCGAGCCGGCGTCGAAGGTGAGGTAGTGCGGGCAGGTCTCGGCGGTGATCGGCAGCCCCTCGGCCTTCGCCTCGCGCAGGAGCGGCAGTGCATCGGCGGAGGAGAGGTGCAGGATGTGCGCGCGGCAGCCGGTCTCGCGGACGGCCTCGATCACGTGCAGGATCGCGCTGCGCTCGGAGGCGGGCGGGCGGGAGTCGACGAATGCGCCGTAGGAGGCGCCGGGCTCCAGCGCGCTCGCCTCCAGCTCGGCCGGGTCCTCGGCGTGCACGATCAGCAGTCCGTCGAATCCGGCGATCTCGCGCATCGCCTCGACGAGCTGCTCCCGGCTCAAGTGCGGGAACTCGTCCACGCCGCTCGGTGAGAGGAAGCACTTGAAGCCGAAGACGCCCGCGTCGTGCAGCTCGCGCAGCGTGCCGAGGTTCGAGGGGATCGCCCCGCCCCAGAAGCCGACGTCCACCTGCGCCTGCGGCCCGGCCGCCGCGCGCTTGGCCTCGAGCCCCGCCACCGTGGTGGTCGGCGGGATCGAGTTCAGCGGCATGTCGATGATCGTGGTGACGCCCCCGGCAGCGGCCGCGCGGGTGGCGGAGGCGAAGCCCTCCCACTCCGTGCGGCCCGGCTCGTTGACGTGCACGTGGGTGTCGACGATCCCCGGGATCAGGACCTGGCCCTCGGGGAGGACGATCTCCTCCGTGGTGCGCCAGGGGGCGTCCCGCTCGCCGACCGCGACGATCAGGCCCTCGGCGATCGCGATGCTGGCCGGACGCCGGCCGTTCTCGGTCAGCACGTCGGAGGCGCGGATCACGAGGTCGAGGAAGGGAGCGTCGTCAGGCATGGATCGACCCTATACTCGGCATGTTTCCTGCGTGTGAGCGCCCGTCGGCGGCTCCGCTCGGCCGCGCTGCGGCTCCGGCGCCGTCGCCTCCCGTCCGTGCCGCAGCTGTGGCGCCGTCGCCCTCCGTCCCTGCCGCAGCCGTGGCGCCGTCGCCCTCCCTCCCCAACGCAGCCCCGGCGCCGTCGCCTCCCGTCCGAGAAGAGGAAGCCGTCGTGCTCGACATCGCCGCCGCCCTGCTCGATCGCGTCGAGGCGGGCGGGAGCGTCGCGGTCGTCACCGTGACCCACGTCTTCGGCTCGGCTCCGCGTGCCCTGGGCTCCTCCATGGCGGTCGACGCCGACGGGCACGCGATCGGCTCGATCTCGGGCGGTTGCGTGGAGGCGCAGGCGTACGCGCTGGCCCAGGAGGTGCTCGGCACCGCGGGCACCGCCGCCGAGCACTTCGGCTTCGACGACGAGGCCGCCTTCGCCGCGGGGCTCTCCTGCGGCGGTCAGCTGCGGGTGTTCGGCCAGGTGCTCGACTCCGGCTCCACGGCGGTGCTCGCCGAGCTGCGCGCCGCCCGCGCCGGCCGCTCGGCTGCGCTGGCGATCGTCGTCGGCGGTCCGGAGGAGCTGGTCGGCGTGGTCCTCACCGGAGCGACGCGCCTCCAGGACGTCGTCGGCCCGCACCTGGACGAGGACACCGCCCGTCGGATCCTCGCCGAGCGCGAGGCGCGCCTCGCCTCCGGTCGCTCGGCCACGGTCGAGACCGCCTGCCGGGGCGCGGAGCTGGAGGTCGCCTACGTCGTGCACGCCGAGCGGCCGCGCCTGCTGATCTTCGGCGCCGTCGACTTCTCCGCTGCGCTCTGCTCCGCCGGGTCCCTGCTCGGCTACCGCGTGACCGTCTGCGACGCACGTCCGGTGTTCGCGACCGCCGAGCGCTTCCCCGGCGCCGACGAGGTCGTCGTCGAGTGGCCGTCCGACCACCTCGCCCGCACCGAAGTGGACTCCCGCACGGTGATCGCGGTGCTCACCCACGACGAGAAGTTCGACATCCCGCTGCTCGAGACCGCGCTCGCGCTCCCGGTCGCCTACGTCGGCGCGATGGGATCGCGGCGCACCCACGAGCGGCGGCTGCGGCTGCTGCGCGAGGCGGGAGTGACGGAGGAGGCGCTCGCCCGCCTGCACTCGCCGATCGGCCTGGACATCGGGGCGTCGACTCCGGAGGAGACGGCCGTGTCGATCCTCGCGGAGGTCCTCGCCGCGCGCACGGGGACGTCGGGGGGGCCGCTCGCGGGGCGCTCGGGGCCGATCCACGCTGCGCGCTGAGCGGTGGCCCTGAGCGGTGGCTCTGAGCGGTCTGCAGGCCCCCGCGCGATCTGCAGGGGTGAGTGCCGTGTGCAGCGGTATGTGCGATTTGCAGGGGTATGTGCGATTTGCAGGGGATGCTGCTCGTTCTCGACCGATCGCGCGGAAGGATGGGCCTTGAGGCGCGCATCCCCTGCAAATCGCACGCGCCCGTCCTGCAGACGGCACTTCCTCCTGCGAATCGCACACTCCGCCCCTGCACACGGCGCACACTCCTGCAGATCGCACACCCTCCTGCGAATCGCACACTCCGGTCCTGTAGATCGCACGCGACCCTCCTGCGGATGGCAAAGCGTCCTGCAGATCGCACGCGGCCCTTCTGCGGATGGCACAGCGTCCTGCAGATCGCACGCGGCCCTCCTGCGGATGGCACAGCGTCCTGCAGATCGCACAGCCCCCTCCTGCGGATGGCACAGCATCCTGCGGATCGCACAGCATCCTGCAGATCGCACGCGCCCCCTCCTGCAGACGGCACGCGCTCCTGCAGATCGCGCGCCCCTGGGGTAACGGCCGCGAAACACCGCGGTGCCATGCTCAGGGCATGCAGCGCCACGTCCTCACCGGAGCCCATGTCGCCACCGTCGACGCGCACGGGACCGAGCACCCCGTCGGCCACGTCGTCGTCGACGACTCCCGCATCGTCGCGGTCGGAGCCGGCGACCCTCCGGCGTGGGCCCTCGACGGGCGCTCTCCCACCGGCGGGCCCGCTCACGAGCCGATCACGCTCACCCGGATCGACGGCCGCGGCCACCTCCTCACGCCCGGCCTCGTCAACACGCACCACCACCTCTACCAGTGGCTCACCCGCGGCTGGGCGCAGGACTCGATCCTCTTCGACTGGCTGGTCGCGCTCTACCCCGCGTGGTCCCGGATCGACGCCGATCTGACCCGCTCCGCCGCCCTCGGCGCGATGGGCGTCCTCGCCCGGTCCGGCTGCAGCACCGTCGCCGACCACCACTACGTCTTCCCGCGGGGCTCCGGCGACATCGTCGGCGGCATCGTGGACGCGGCCGCCACCCTCGGGCTCCGGCTGCACGCGACCCGCGGGTCGATGGACCTCGGCGAGTCGAGGGGCGGCCTCCCGCCGGACTTCGCCGTCGAGACCACCGCTGCCGCGCTGCAGGCGAGCGGAGAGGCGGTCCAGCGGTACCACGACGCCTCCGCCGACGCGATGGTGCGGGTCGCGATCGCACCGTGCTCGCCCTTCTCGGTGACCACCGACCTGCTGCGGGAGTCGGCCGTCCTCGCCCGTCAGCTCGGGGTCCGGCTGCACACCCACGGCTCCGAGACCGTGGAGGAGGACGCCTACACGCGGGAGGCGTTCGGCCTCTCGCCCACCGACCACCTGGAGTCGCTCGGCTGGCTCGGCGACGACGTCTGGATGGCGCACTGCGTCCACCTCGATTCCGATGCGATCGCGAAGTTCGCGGCCACGGGCACCGGAGTCGCTCACTGCCCGTCCTCGAACGGCCGGCTCGCGGCGGGCATCGCGCCGATCCCGCAGCTGTTGGCCGCGGGAGCACCGGTCGGCCTCGGCGTGGACGGCGCGGCGTCGAACGAGTCGGGGCAGCTCGGCTCCGAGATCCGCGCCGCGGTGCTGATGAACCGCCTGCGCGCCGGCGCCGACCGGATGAGCGCCCGCCAGGCCCTCTCGGTCGCCACGATCGGCGGGGCGCGGGTCCTGGGCCGTCAGGACGAGATCGGCTCGATCGAGGTGGGCAAGCTCGCCGATCTCGCCCTCTGGCGGATCGACGGGATCGAGCACGCGGGCATCGCGGATCCGGTCGCGGCGCTGGCGCTCGGTGCGCAGCCCCCGCTGAGCCTGCTCCTGGTGCAGGGCCGCCCGACGGTGCGGGAGGGCCGGCTGGTGAACGCGGACGAGGACGCGATCGCCCGCGAGGTGGCCCGGGCGAGCGCGGAGCTCGCGTCGCGTGTCTGAGCGGCGGATCACAGCAGGCGGGCCTCACGGGGTCGCGCCGCGCATCCGATTCGTCGCCCTCAGCCGCGAGGCGACCCCGCCTCGACGGTCGCGACCGGTGCCGCATCCGGATGGAGGAGCCGCCAGACGCGGTCGCGGGACAGCGGCAGCTCGGTCGGCCGCACGCCGATCGCGTCGCGGACGGCGTTGGCGAGCGCGGGGGCGACCGGGTTGTAGGGCGCCTCGCTCATCGACTTCGCTCCGAACGGTCCGAGGTCGTCGGCCGTGTCCGCGAAGTAGACCTCGGTCTCGGGCACGTCCGCCATCTGCGGGATGTGGTAGTTCCGCAGGATGGCCGTGGTGACGGTGCCCTCGCCGTCGAGGATCACCTCCTCGTAGAGCGCCGAGCCGATCGCCTGCGCCACTCCGCCCTCGACCTGCCCGCGGCACTGCGCGGGATTGATCACGAAGCCGGCGTCGGCCGCCTGCACCGACTGCAGGATGCGGACCTCGCCCGTCGGCTCGTGCACCGCGACGCGGAAGCCCTGGACGTTGAACGCGAGCGAGCGCTGAGCCCCGTCCTCGGTGCCGGTCGCCGTGACGGGCCCGCCTGCGGCGCGCACCAGGTCGGCGAATCCGACGCGGGTGCCATCGGGGGCGAGCAGGCCCTCGTCGTCGGGCTCGAAGGTCTCGTCGTGCCCGGTCAGCCGCTTGGCGAGCGCCTGCAGGTCGGCCAGGAGGCGCGTCGCGGCCGAGTACACGGCCTTTCCCGCGACGACCGTTCCCGCGCTGCCGAACGCTCCGGTGTCGTAGCGCGCCGCGTCCGTGTCGGACTGCCGGATGCGCACGCGGTCGGCGGAGGCGCGGAAGGCGCTCGCCACCAGCTGCGTGTGCACGGTGGTCGTCCCGTTGCCGAACTCGGCCGTGCCGACGCCGATGGTCAGCACTCCCTCGGCGTCGACGGTGACGGTCGCCTCCGAGAAGTGGCCCCTCGGAGGGATGGTGGCGATCATCGCCAGTGCGGTGCCCTGCCCCGTCCGCCACCCCGGTCCGTCGGGGGCGGGGGAGCCGCCGCCGCCGGCCAGAGCCGCCTCGGTGAGGTCGAGGCACTGGTCGAGCCCGTAGGAGGCGAAGCCGATGTCGTCGCCCTCGACGTGCGTGACCACCAGCGGCTCGCCGGGGCGCACCGCGTTGATCCGCCGCAGCTCGAACGGGTCGATCCCGAGCTCACGGGCCAGATCGTCCATCGCCGACTCGATGCCGAAGATCACCTGCCCGAGCCCGTAGCCGCGGAACGCCCCCGAGGGGAGGTTGTTCGTGTAGACGGCCTGCGCGTCGACGCGCTTGCTGGGCGCGCTGTAGACGGCGACCGACTCGGAGGTGCCGTGGAACATCACGCCCGGTCCGTGGTTGCCGTAGGCGCCGGTGTCCGAGAGCACGTCCACGGCGAGGGCGGTCAGCCGTCCGTCGCGCCGGGCGCCGAGCGTGACGCCGACCCGCATCGGGTGTCGGCAGGGGGCCATCGTGAACTCGTCGCTCCGGGTGAACTCGAACTGCACAGGCCGACCGGTGGCTAGTACGGCGAGGGCGACGACGTCCTCCGTCAGGATCTCCTGCTTGCCGCCGAAGCCGCCGCCCACCCGTGCCGTGAAGACGCGGACGGTCGACGGATCGCGGTCGAACAGGCGTGCGATCTCGTCGCGCACGAGGAAGGGCACCTGCGTCGAGGTCCGCAGCACCAGCTCTCCGCCCTCCATCCAGCCGATGGTCCCGTGAGTCTCCAGCGCCGTGTGCGCGACGCGGGAGGTCGAGTAGCGGCCCTCGACGACCACGTCGGCCTCCGCGAGTCCGGCGGCCACGTCCCCGTACTCGCCGTGGAGCTCCGCGACGACGTTCGCCTCCGGCCGGGCGATGCGCGAGGCGATCGGGTCCTTGTCGGCGTGCAGGAGCGGCGCACCGGGGGAGCGCGCCTCCTCCGGGTCGAAGACGGCGGGCAGCACCTCGTAGTCGATCTCGACGGCGCGGCAGGCCGCCTCCGCCTCGGCCACCGACTCCGCGACCACCACGGCGACACGCTGCCCGCGGAACCGGACGACCGTGTCGAGCATGCGGGTGTCGTCCGGGTCGTCGAGCCGGGACTCGTGGCGGGCGGTGGAGTAGAGGACGTCCGGAACGTCCTCGGCGGTCAGGACCGCGACGACGCCCGGCATCGCGCGGGCGGTGGTCGTGTCGATCGAGCGGAGGCGCGCGTGGGCGTGCGGGCTCTGGACGACCTTCAGGTGCAGCAGGCCGGGCACGGCGACGTCGAGGGTGAACGGCTCGCGGCCCTGGACGATCCGGCGGCCGGCGGGCGCGCCGAGCGAGCGGCCGACCCGCGACTCCTCGGCCGACGGGCGACCCGTGCGGCGGACGGGCGTGAGACCCGACGGCGGGGCCGCATGCCGCCCGTGACCCGGCGCCTCTCCGCGGTCGGAACCGGACGGCCCGGCCGCGTGCGCGCCGTGCCCGGACGCGCAGGCGCCCGTCACGGCCTCGCGGATGGGACGGTAGCCCGTGCACCGGCAGAGATTGCCCTTCATCAGCCGCGGCACGTCCTCGGCGCAGACTCCGTCGAGCGCCGTGGCCGTGACCACCATGCCGGCCGTGCAGAAGCCGCACTGGAACGCGCCGGCCTCGACGAACGCCTCCTGCACCGCGCTCGGCTCCTCACCCGTGCCGAGGCCGGCCGCAGTCGTCACCTCGCGCCCTTCGACGCGGTGGGCGGGGTAGAGGCAGGAGTGGAACGGCGTCCCGTCGACCAGGACGGAGCAGGCGCCGCAGTCGCCGGCGTCGCACCCCTTCTTCACCTCGAAGTGCTCGTGATCGCGGAGGAGGGTGCGCAGCACCTGGCCCGGGCGGGGGGAGGCGTCGACCGGCTCCCCGTTGACGGTGAACCTCATCGGGCACCTCCGGTCAGCTCGGCGCGGATCTCCTCGGCGAGCACGCGGACGACGGCGTGGCGCCAGTCGGCGGCTCCGTGCGGGTCGGTGAACCAGGTCGCGACGCCGTCGACGGCCGCGGCGAGCTCGGCGGCGGACGGGGCGGTGGCGAAGCGGAGCAGCTCCGGCCGGACGGTCGCCGCGGAGATCGTGAGGACGAACGCGCCGTCGGTGTCGAGGCGGCCGATGACGACGGCGCCGGAGCGTCCGAGAGGCGAGAGCGCCGTCTTGCGGAACGCGGTGCGCGCCTGGAGGGAGGAGAGCGGGAACTCGATCGAGCGGATCACGTCGTCCCGGGCGAGCGTGGTGGTCATGTTGCCGGTCACGAGCTCGGCGACCGGCACGGAGACGTCCGAGCCGTCGGCCCGCCAGACGAGCGCAG